>NZ_APJX01000003.1:300000-491392 GCF_000350545.1 Desulfotignum phosphitoxidans DSM 13687 | reverse complement strand
GGTGCTCCCGAAAAAAGGCAGATGCAACAAGGCTGAATGTGAAGAAGAAACAGCAAAGGATTTTATCGTTTTAAAGAAACATTCAGCGGTTGAATCGGCTATAAACGGGTTGGAAAATCATGGTCTGGACAGATGCCCGGATCATGGTATTCAAGGATTTAAAAGATACGTGGGCCTGTCTGTTCTGGCAAGAAACCTCCAGATCATGGGGCATAATATACAACAAAAAGGATTGAAACAGCTGCAACGGTTTGAACAGCGCAAAGCCGCTTAAAAACAGGCCATTGCATCAAAAACAGCACGTCAAACACTACAGGTGTGCCCGAAAAATGGGAAAGTCGTCAAAAAACGACTATCATGAAAGCACTTTCCCCGGTTTGTGATAGCAGGAGGACCAACAATTGAAAATTTTGTCAGGCATGTGCCCCGGAAAATCTCAAAATCGGGGTTTCCGGCCAGCCACTAAGTAGGCATCAGACTCATGGGGTACCTGATAATTGATACGATTAAGTGGCACATTCCTGCTTTATAATGAAGCTTCCCAAAACTCAAACTTTTTTGCAACAATCATTCTTCGATCCATTGACCATATCAGGTTTTGAATCAATTAGGTATCACAGATTTATTGCTGACGTATATCCGGCAGAGTCTTCAGATGAAATGAAGCCACAAAGAAAAGGTCAGGGCCGACACCAGGGTGCTCAAAGAGATGGCAGTCACGGCAAAATCCGCATCTCCGTTCATTTCCACGGCCATGACATAACTGATGGTGGCGGATGGCGAAGCCAGCAGAATCAGTCCGGGCACATACGCTTCCGGAGAAAGTCCCCCCAGGGAATAACACACGGCCCCGATCCCGGGCAATATGACCAGTTTGATACCGGTGGCCGGCAACACGGGTTTGAGCTGTGCTTTCATCAGATCAAAATTCAGGGTCGCCCCGATGAGCAGCAGGGCCAGGGGCAATGCCATACCGGAAATAATCTCCAGGGTTCGGGCGATCACCATGGGCAATGCCAGCCCGGTCAATGAAAAACAGATCCCTGCCACAGCGGATATAATCACGGGATTGCCCATGATTTTAAAAAGCACGGCCCCGGCCCTGGTACCCTTCCGGGACGGATTTTTATCGCTGTAGCACTGCAAAATGATCACGGACAGCAGATTCTGTAAAATCATGATAAACCCGATAAGCAGACTGGCGCTGACAAACCCCTCCTGACCCAGGTAATAAAATGCCACTGCCAGGCCGATATATCCTAAGTTCCCGTGAAACGCGCTCTGGACAAAAGTGCCGAACCGCCGGCGGGGAATTTTTGCGACAACTCCAGCTCCCCAGGTCAATCCGAAGCACAGGATGACGGCCGCCAGGGTGCCCCCCAGAAGCACCGGGTTGAAATCGGTTCTCAACGATCCTTTGGCAATGGCGGCAAATACCATGGCGGGAATGGCGAAATAAAACACCAGCCGGTTGGCGGGTCCGATGAACTGGGGCGGAACATATCCCTTCCGCCGGGCCAGCCAGCCCAGAAAAATCACACTGAAGATAGGGAGGACCGTGTTAAGAATCGGCATTGTTTTTGATATCATACTGCTGCATCAGTCGATACAGATGTCCCCTGGAAAGGCCGGAAATCCGGCAGCACGCCTTGATATCCCCCTGGGTGACGGCAACCAGATGTCCCAGGTACTCGGCTTTGTTTTTTTCCATGTGATCTTTGAAGGGCGGCAGAGGTTCTGATGGTACCAGCGGTCCTTCAAAAGACCCGGTTTCCGGATCAGGGGTTTCTGTTTGCCGGACGGCATACCGGTGCCGGATATTGAAAGCCCGGATGTGCTCGGGCAGATGATGGGGAAACAATGTGGCGCCTTCGCCGGCTTCCGCACAAACCCGGTCCAGAGTGTTGAACAGCTCTCTGACATTGCCCGGCCAGTCGTAAATTTGCAGTTCTTCCATAAAGGGCCGGGACATGATGCACCCATTTTTCAAATTTGCGCCATGCTGATTTTTCATATGGTTCAAGGCAAGCCCGGCCACATCTTCTCCCCGGTCTTTCAACGGCGGCAGATGAAGGGTCAAAGACACAATTCTGTAAAACAGATCTTCCCGGAATTTTTCCTTTTTTATCAGATCTTCCAGATCCCGGTGAGTGGCGCAGATGAGCCGGAAATTGCTGTGAATTTCAGTTTTCGATCCCAGAGGGCGAAATTTCTTTTCCTGGATCGCCCTGAGGAATTTTTTCTGAATCTCCAACGGCAGCTCCCCCACTTCATCCAGGAACAGGGTGCCCCGATCGGCTATTTTCATCAACCCGGTCCTGTCCCGGTCCGCCCCGGTGAACGCGCCTCTGGTATGGCCGAAAATCGTACTTTCCACCAGGTGCTCAGGCAGGGCCGCACAATCCACCACCACAAACGGTTCACTGCATCTTGGACTGCATGCATGAATTGCCCTGGAAAAAAGCTCTTTGCCCGTACCGGTTTCACCGGTGACCAGCACAGGGATATCGCTGTGGGCTGCCACTGCCACTTTTTCAAGGCACTTCAGTATCCCCCGGCTTTCTCCGACAATACCTTCTCTGCGGATGTCATTTCTGGACAGGCTGGCTTTTTTCTGGCGGCGGTATTCCACGGCTCTTTCCAGGGCGAAACGGAAATTTTTTGAAGATCCGGTTTTGGCAATATAGTCCCAGGCCTTGGATTTCATGGCGATCTCCGCCCCGTCCACATTGTCATCCGCTGTTATGACAATAATTTCAGGCGGAGACGGATGATGCCGGATCGTGTTGATGGCTTCCAGACCGTTGCCGTCCGGCAGGTTCACATCCAGAAACAGAATGTCCACCCGGCCTGAAAAAATATGGGATATTCCCTGGGTCAACGTCAGTTCGTGGGAAACCGAATACCCCATACCGGTGAATATTTTGGACAAAAACCGGCAGACCTGACTGTCATCATCAATGATCAGCACGCTGATTTTGTCTGTTTCATGACCATTCAAGGCGGCATCTTCAGGTGCCATCATTTTTTTGTTATCCTTTTTCAGGCCTGTGAATCCAGGGCCTGGCGCACGGCACAGGCAAGATCTTTCATCACAATGGGTTTGTACAAAAATCCCTTGAAGCCCAGGGAGATCGCTTTTTCCTGATCCATGATCTGGCTGAATCCGGTACAGATGATCATCGGAATATCCGGCCGGACTTTCAACAGTTTTCCGGCCAGTTTGTCGCCGCTCATACCGGGCATGGCCATGTCGGTAATGACCAGATCAAATAACTCCGGAGCGGTTTTAAACCGTTCCAGGGCTTCAACACTGCTGGTGAACGGTATCACATGATACCCCAGCCATTCCAGCAGCTGCATTTCCATTGAAACGATGTCAGGTTCATCATCCACCAGCAGAATTGTCTCTGTTCCGCCCGGAACCGGGTCTGTCACCTCAAGGGTTTCTTCATCTTCTGTTTCAGAGACCAAAGGAAAATACACATCAAAGGTCGTCCCCCGGCCGGGTTCAGTCGTGACCCGAATGACCCCGTTCATGCCCGTCACGATGCCGTGGACCACGGACAATCCCATACCCGTGCCTTTGCCGGGTTTTTGGGTGGTGAAAAACGGGTCGAAAATCTTCTCCGCCGTGATGTAATCCATACCTGCACCCGTGTCTGAAACACTCAGACAGACCCAGGGACCCGGGGACATGTCCGGGGTTTTCGGATCCCGGGAAATCTGATCGGCCCGGGTCAAAGACACGGTCAGTTCTCCCCCGGTTCCTTCCATGGCATGAAACGCATTGGTGGCCAGATTCATCACCACCTGATGGATCTGAGTGGGATCGGCCCGCACCGGACCACAACGGGCATCTATTTTTTCATTGATCTGTATGAACGCCGGCAGGGTGGCCCGGATCATTTTCATGACTTCTTTGACAACCGGCTGCATAATCAACACCTGGGGACGTTGCTTTTCCTGACGGGAAAAGGTGAGGATCTGTTTCACCAGATCCCTGGCCCGCAGTGATGCGGCATGAATCTTGTTAAGATTGTTCCTGAACGGACTGTCAGCGGGAATGTCTTCGAGCAGCAGTTCAGTGTGTCCCATGATGGGAAAAAGAATATTGTTGAAATCATGGGCGATGCCCCCTGCCAGAACCCCGATGGCCTCCATTTTCCGGACCTGGCGAAGCTGTGCTTCCCGCTGGATGTCCCGGGTGATGTCAAGGGCCGTAAACGTAACTCCCGCGGACAGGTCTTCCGGATTGATCGGGGCGGAGCTGAGCAGGATGTCCAGGACCCTCCCTGTTTTGGTAAGAAACCGGGTCTTGACGTTGCCCGTGCCCTGTTCCCGGAGCTGCCGGTATTTCTCTTTTCCCACATAGTCATACTCATCGTCAGAAGGGTAGAATATGCGGGTATTAGACCCCGACAATTCCTCCCGGGAATATTCGAGCATCCGGCACAGGCGGTCATTGAACTCCAGCAATGTTCGGTCCTTCACCAGACCGATCCCGATGGGGGCGGCCCGGTAAATGCTTTCAATCCTTTCACGGCCGTCAGGGGGTGGTTTCCCGGTCGCCGAATCATGACCGGTTTGATGTCTGATGTCACCGGAACCTGTCATAAAGTAGTTTTTCCCTCATCCGTTTCTGATTGGCTTTTTCCGCCATCGTTCTTTTTTTCTTTTTCCCCGGGTTGGGTGTCAGCTGGTTTTTCAATGGATTGGTTTGGGTACCTTATCATGAAAATTATTTTTTTTTAAACACTTATTTTCGGGGTTTGGCCCGGCGGGTCGGGACGGCCGTCAAGGGATCGTCCGGCCAGAAATGCTTGGGGTATCGTCCCATGAGATCTTTTTTCACCTCTTTGTAGGTATTTTTCCAGAAATTTTCCAGATCCTTTGTCACCTGGACCGGCCGGCCGGCCGGGGACAGCAGGTGCAGGGTCACGGCAATCCGGCCGCTGGCCACGGTCGGAGTTCGGATCTCACCGAACATCTCCTGAAGCCGGACCGCCAGAATCGGCGAAGCCAGCACCTGACTGCCGTCTGAATAAGACAACGGAATCCGGGACCCCGAAGGCACGGTGATATGGGACGGGGCCAGCATATCCACCTGATGCTGATCATCCCAGGAAAACAATGCAGTGAGCGCTCCGGCCAGATCCACCTGTTTCAGGTCCCGGGCGGACCGGACCCCGGTCAGAAAAGGCCCCAGCCACAGGGAAAGGGTTTCCATCAACCCGGCATCGGACAAATCCGGAAAACGGGAAAGCCCGGCCTGTTCCCGGAGAAAGCACACCCGGTGGCGAAACTGCATCTGTTTGCGGGTCCAGGGCAGTGCGGCCGGGCCCATCTGGCGTATACCCTCCATCATGGCGTTTAGCACGGCTTCCGGGTCCGGGTCCGGCAATGGGGTCTGCCGGATCAATATCTGTCCGAAAAAAGTCCGGCTGATGGCCTGGACCCCCTGCTTGTCCGAATCCCACATCACGGATTCGCGAATTTTTATCTCATGGGCCCACACCTGTTCCAGATCCTGCAACCAGACCGGGGCGGCCAGATAGATTCTGGCGTTTTCAGGATGCCCTCCCACATGGGCCGCCAGGATATATTCATGCATGGACACGGTGTTGGATGCGTGAAAAACCGCACCACTGCCTGAAGCCATGATATACGACAACGGCCCCCGGCGGGCGGCCACCCGTTCGGGAAAGCCCAGTGACAGGGTGATGCCCGCTTTTTCCGGATCAATGGCCGTGTCACGGATTGCCAGTTTCCGGGCCAGCCGCCGGGATGCGGCCAGCCAGTTTTTTGCCGGGGCCTGCACTTTTTTCAGTTCCCGCTGCATGCTGTGAGCCCACATATCCGGGTTCTGGGGTGATTGGCCGCGCGATATGTTCCAGTTCTGCTGAAAAACAGCCAGTATTTCCAGACGGCTGCGGATATCCGGATCACGGGAGAATCCGGGCAGGTCCTGATTTTCTTCCAGCAGCACGGCCAGGCAGCAGCCCAGAAACCCGTTGCCGGACCGGTCGGCTTTCAGAATCATATGGGCCAGCCGGGGATGAATCCCGGCGCCGGCAATGGTTTTGCCGTGAAGGGTGATATTGCCTGCATCATCCAGGCATCCCAGATGATGCAGCAGGTCTCTGGCCCGGGAAAACGCCCGGGCCGGCGGCGGGTCCAGCCATTTTAATGTATCCGGATCACGGACTCCCCACAGGGCCAGTTCCAGGACCACCCCGGTCAGGTCCTGTTCAAGGATCTCCGGCCGGGAAAACGGTACCAGGCCCTTGTGTACATGTTCAGACCAGATGCGGAAACAGATGCCGGGTCCGGTGCGGCCGGCCCGTCCCCGGCGCTGGTCTGCCGATGCCCGGGACACGGGCAGGGTCTGAAGCCGGGTCAAGCCCGTGCCCGGAAAAAACATGGGCTTTCGCATCAGACCGGCATCCACCACAATCGTCACTCCTTCGATGGTCAGGGAGGTTTCGGCAATGGCTGTGGCCAGGACTACTTTGCGGTGATCCCGCGGGGAAGGTGCCAGCGCGGCCCGCTGCCGGTCAAACGACAACCGGCCGGACAAGGCAAACACCTGTACATTTGGGCCGGTTTTTTTTGCCAGCATCTGTTCCATGCGCCTTATTTCAGCCGCCCCGGGCAGAAATACCAGAATATCTCCCTTGTGATCCGAGATGGCCGTGAGTACGGCAGATACACACCCGGCCAGCACAGAACCGAACGGTCCGGGGCCGGACCGGCAGGGAATTGGCGGCTGATAAATTGTCTCCACGGGCCATTGCCGGCCTTTTGATGTGACAATTTCCACCGGGTCCAGAAGTGCGCCCAACGCATCGGTATCCATGGTGGCGGACATGACCAGAATCCGCAAATCCGGCCGCAGCACCTCCGCCGACTCCAGACACAATGCCAGGCCCAGATCACTGTGAATATGGCGCTCATGAAACTCATCAAAAATCACCAGGCCCACCTTTTCCAGGGCTGGATCATTCTGGATCATCCGGGTCAGGATCGCTTCCGTGACCACTTCGATGCGGGTGTGGGGGCCGACTTGTGTCTCCATGCGGATCCGGTATCCCACGGTTTCTCCCACCGACTCCCCACACAATCCTGCCATGAACCGGGCACAGGCCCGGGCTGCCAGACGGCGGGGTTCCAGCATGAGTATTTTTCTTCCGGCCAGCCAGGGTGCATCCACCAGGGCCAGAGGTACCCGGGTGGTTTTTCCCGATCCGGGCGGGGCCTGAAGCACGGCCCGTCCGGGATGTGCCAGGGCTGCAGACAGTTTCGGCAACACCTGGGTCACGGGCAGGTCTGGATGCGAAAAAAATGCGGATTCTCTATTGTTCTTCACGGCTTTTTTAGGTAAGACCATTCACAGATATTAATCTTGATGACAACAGGAGTCGCTGATATGACATCTGACATGAAACAGATTATCGTTCCTAAGGAAAACGCGGTTTTCTGGATGGATAAAAACGGTATCTGGCATAATGAGCACGGCAAATTTGAACACCCCAAAATTATCGCTTATTTTCATAAATCCATCCGCAAAGACAATCAGGGATATCACGTCTATCAGATCCGGGACGGATGCGAAGAAAAAGTGTATTTTCCCTATGAAGACACAGCCCTGTTTGTGGTGGACTTGAAAGACAACCAAACCCTGGTTTTGAACACCACAGACACCCTGCCCCTGGACCCGTCCCAGCTGTTCACCCGGGACGACAGCCTGTATATTGACACCCCTGAGCACTGCATCAAATTCGGCCAGCGGGCATTGATGAAACTGGCCCGTCTTCTGGAAGAAAAAGAGGACCGCCTGTATGTGGTGCTGGACGGCAAAGCCCATGAAATCCGCCAGGAGCCGTCCGCCTGATGCGATAATACTGCCGGCAGTCAGTCAACCGGTCTTAAAAATTTCCCGGGCCCGTATGGTATCAATGACATTCAATGCAGGCCACGGGTCCGGCGGCGGGCAGTTCTTCCGCATCCGTGATACCGGCGTCCATAAAGGCATTGCGTTCCTGCTGCAGTTCCCTGTGGCACGGCAGACAGGTGTTGTGATAGGCGGCCAGGTAATAGTACACATTGGCCGGGTCTTTTATGTTCCTTGTGGAGGGATCCGGCTCAAACTGATCGTGACACCCTTCGGTCATGCAGCCTTCCACCTCACCTTCCCCATACCAGTCATGGTGGCACAGCTGGCAGGAATAGTCGAAATGGGCCCCGTGGGGAAATTCAACTGCGGCCCGTCTGGCATCCACCTCTTCGGGCGGGGCAATGGTCAGGTTGCCCGTGGGAACCGGCAGCATTTCAATGTCATGGACGGGTTCGGCATGGGGCTCGGGATGACATCCGTCACAGTCGATGGGACCGGTGTAAAAGCGGGTCATGCCGGCAGCCTTCTGGGATTTCATCTCCTCACGATGGCAGTCCCGGCAGGTCTGATGATAGGCCCCGGCCAGGGATTTGATCCGTTTTTCTCCCAGGGGCGTGGTACCGGGAGGGGCCGCCCACAGATTTTCATGACATCCGGAGGTGGCACAGCTTTGCACCTCGCTGTAACCATCCCATTCATGATGGCAGTCCTTGCAGGAATAGGCAAAATGCAGAGAATGAGGAAACACCACCGGTGACAAGGCAGGTTCACGTTCCGCATCAGGCGGGGCTGAAAGGGTCATGGTGCCGGTGGGCAGCATGAGCTGTTCCGGGTCTTTATCAGCCAGTACCAGAGCCTGTCCCGGTATAATTATCAAAGCCACAACCCAGCAAACCAAACGTGCATATGATTTCATCGTGCTCCTCCCGTATGTAATATTCCTCAGAAATGGGGTTCTTTTTTTAATGTCACCTGATCTATATAAATTGTTGGCAACAAAATCAATATATAATCGCGGGTTTTTTGTGAATCACCGGAAAAACCGCCTGTTTTTCATATTTCTCTGTGCAGAATCCCGGTCATGCATCCCACCGCACCATTGGCTTTCTGAAGCTCATCCACGGGCACGGGAATGCAGTGAATGCCCTGGTTTTCATATCCGGCAACGGTTTTTGGATTTCCGGCCGGCAGCATGATCTTTTTAGGTCCCAGCACCACAAAATTAAATGCCATACGGGACAGGGCCTCGGCTTCACTGGGCAGGGATCTTACCTGGAACCCCCGGTCTTTCAGAGCCGTGACCAGGGCATAGGGGGTCCGGCGGGGCCAGACAAACGCCAGATCTTTGTCCACAATCCTCAGCATGCCCATGAAGTGCATGGTGCCGAAGGGCAGATCAAACGCCAGGGTGGTGATATCCATTTCCGACAACAGGGAGGTGATCTGATCGATGGCGGCCTGATTGGTGCGCAGTCCCCGGCCGATGACGGCCGTGGCGGGATCCAGCCACATCAGGTCCGCGCCTTCGAATGTGGCCGTGCCGGTCAAGGTCTTGAGCACAGGGATTCCCAGCATGCCCAGAGTCCGGGCCACCCATCGCTCCTCTCCGGCCCGGACCGTGGAGGCCGGCCGTGCCAGAATCGCCCCCTGGGGGGTCATGGCCACCAGGTCCGCACAGTACAGCTGGTTGGGCAGAACCGGCGCCTGGGGCCCGGGTGTCAGCATTTGAACCTCAACCTGGTTTTCCCGGTAAATCTTTACCATGCGATCATGCTCTTGCCCGGCTTTTTGAACATCCAGGGGTTCTGCCAGCTGGCATGCGTTGGCCTGATCCCGGGACACGGACAGCTCGGGCCCCGGCCGATGCACCAGCACGGTTTTCAATGGTTTCCATTCGCTGTCCAGGCCGCAGCCGGCCCAGATATCCCCGATTTCCATGGCATGGCTCCGGATTCTGGGAGACCAGCCCTGTCCGCCAAATGCGGCAGTATCAACGGCATTGTTCTTTGTCTGCATGAATTCCCTTTTTTCTTATGACAACGCGTCATCAAAACTCTGTCCAGCCAGGCCCGTTTCAGGCAATGGCACCGGTCACACCAGATGGATCCTGCCACCCGTGTTTACCCGGCCTGTGGAAATATTGCAACCGCAAAATGAAAGTAACCTGGATATTGCCATCTTGTCTATTGACAAATCATGGTTTCAGAATCACTTTGACGGATATTGATTTGATGCAGGCCCATGAAAAACCAGAGAAAAACCGATGAAAATATTATTTTATCTCATGCGCAGTGTGTTGTATCTGCGGTTTTTTTTCCATAAACTCACGGCCACGGGGTCATTTGGCCGTTCCCGGGCCCGGCGGGAACCCCTGGCGCCGACAGGTCAAAGCAATCCGGTCAAGGCAGGGCTTTACCGCCATTATGTCAAACAGTTTCATGAATCCTCCTGTTCTGTGGCATCAGTGGCATGTGTGGTGAATACCTTACTGGAAAATCAGGGCCGATTGCCCCAAAAACCGGTGACCCAGCAAGACCTGTTGAATCGCGTGACTGCAGCGCACTGGAAGGAAAGAATGGGGCCGGACGGATATCAGGGACGGCGGGGACTGCCTTTGCCCGTGCTGGGCCAGGTGGTGAAAGCCAGCCTGGATGAGTTCCAGATCGATTACCAGGACATCCAGGTTGTTCAGGCCACCCGGGACCCGTCCAACGCTGCGGATTTCTGTCAGACACTCAAGTTTCGGCTGGCGCAATTTGACCGCTTTGGTGACGGTATCATCATTGCCCATTTTGATCAGGGCAGCCTGGTGACGGATTTGAACATTCCCCATATCTCACCCGTGGGGGGATTTGATCCGGACACGGGGGATGTGACGATCCTGGATGTGGATTCCTCCCAGCCATATCCTTACACGGTATCTTTCAACCGGTTCTATCGGGCCGTCTCAACCCACTACCTGCATCTGTTCCATCTGTTCGGTTACGGCCGGGGCGGGTATATTTATATCAAAAAATAGGGGTCAGGCTTGAAAATAGTGGGGATCAGGCCCGGCTCACTGCAACCAATCGCAATACCGGAACCTGACCCCGCCTACTTCACACTTAAAACTTCACACTTAAAACTTAAAACTTCAACCTATTCCTTGGGTTTGCCCATGACTTCGGCAAACATTTCCATATCCCAGTCACGGGCATCCGCCACGTTCTGACGGAATTTCAGGAAATCAATGGTGTCCTGGCCCGTGATCTTCTTGGTGTTGAAAGCACCGAAGCCCAGGAATGCTTCACCGCTCATGTTGGCAGCCAGCCAGTGGCGGTGATCGTTTTTCATGGTATCCCAGAAAAATTTCTTTTTCTGGCGGACATCTTCAATGGATTTCACGAGACACGCCGGGAACAGGTTGGCAAACCGCCAGACGATCTTGTCCACTTCCTTGTCCAGCAGCTCGAAATCCGCATTGGCCTGGTGCTGTTTCAGCAGGGCCTTGCCTTCTGCCAGGGCATCCCCGGTTTTGTACTCGCCATACACGATTTCGCCGTCTTTGATATAGTTATCGGTTTCAATCATGGGGTTTCTCACCCATTGGCCGTCGATTTTCAATACGGGCACCACCTTGGAGATCATGCCTTTCATTTTCATCTTATAGGCAGACCACATTTCACAGGACACACAGTTGTACATGGCATCTTCCATGGTCAGAAACCAGGGCAGGAAATCAGATGATCCGCCGGCAGGCGAAGATCCGTGTTTGGGGCCGGCCTGCCCGAAAATGGCCAGGTCGGATGAAATGGCCAGGTCACAGGCCAGACCGATCTCCTGGCCGCCTGCCACGCGCATGCCGTTGACCCGGCAGATCACGGGTTTGTGGCAGCCTAAAATGGCATCCACCATGTGATTGAACAGCTCCATGTACTGGCCGTATTCATCCGGGCGTTTTGAATAGTATTCCGAGTATTCCTTGGTGTTGCCGCCGGTGCAGAACGCATAAGGACCCACCGCAGTAAACACCGCGGCAATGACGCTTCTGTCCAGGGAGGCGTTTTCAAACCCGGCGATCACGCCTTTGACCATGTCCGTGGTATAGGAGTTGAACTGCTTGGGGTTGTTCAACGTGATCCAGGCCACATACAGACCTTTTACCTCTTTGCCGGCCGGGTCGGTCAGGGGTTTTTTCTCAAAAATCACCCCCGGGGCCTCATTGCTCCAATAGGGATTTCTATGCAATGAATGATCTTTGGCCTCATTGTCTCTGGGCATCCACTCTAATGCCATGGTTCCTCCTTGTTCTTTTTGTTATTTAAAATCGTTTCATTCAAATCTTTATCATTATTTGTCCGGACAAATGGCGTGATTATCCGATATATCCGCCATCCACGCCCAGCACCTGCCCGGTGATATAGGACGCGTCACCCGAGGCCAGAAACACAAAGGCCGGGGCAATCTCTTCCGGGTCGGCAAACCGGCCCAGCTGAATCCGGCCTTCATAGATTTTGCGCAGCTTTTCATCGGACTGAAGTTTGCCCGTCATTTCGGTTTTGGTGATGCCCGGACAGATGACGTTCACGGTGATGTTGTACCGGCCCAGCTCCCGGGAGGCGGATTTGGAAAACCCGATGATCCCGGCTTTGGCGGACGCATAGTTGATCTGCCCGATAGTGCCGAAGATCCCGGCCGTGGAGATCACGTTGATGATCCGCCCGGAATTCTGTTCCTTCATGTGGCGGCCCGCGGCCTGGGTGGTGTTGAACGCGGCTTTCAGATGGATGTCGATGATGGCATCCCAGTCTTCTTCCTTCATTTTCAACAGCATGGACGGTTTGGACACCCCGGCGTTGTTCACCACGATATCCACGCCTCCCAGCTGTTTGACGCATTCTTCCACCATGTTCTGGGCACTGGCGTAAGAGGCCACATCCGCAGCCACGGCCACGCCTTTTCTGCCCAGTTTTTCGATTTCCGCCACGGTTTCTTTGGCTGCCGCGTCATTGGAATGGTAGTTCACCAGAACATCGGCGCCTTCTTTGGCGTAAAGCAGGGCGATGGCTCGTCCGATTCCACGGCTGCCGCCGGTGACAATGGCTTTTTTTCCTTCCAGTTTCATACACTCATCCTTGTCTTGTTAATAAATTGCGTTAAACTATTAAAAATCAGGTACCAGAACGATACGCTGATCAGGTGACTTTTTATGGGCTTCGTCAAAACTGTCGGCAATGGTGCTCATGGGGCGGGTCTGAACAAATTCTTCAAAATTGATTTTCCCGCTGGTGATCATGCTCAAAACGGATGGGTAGTATTCGGGCAGACATCCCCAGGTGCCGATCAGTTCCGCATCAAACGCCATAAGCCGGGAGATGGAGTATTCCACCTTTTGGGGACCAAAGCCCACCACCAGCATTTTACCGGTGAAACTCAACAGGGCCAGCCCGAGTTCCTGACCCGGCTTGGTGCCGGATACTTCAAAAATTTTCCAGCCATATCCGGGCAACCCTTTTTCCTTGCGATAGGCCTTGATCTCAGCCGACACTTCTTTGGGGGACTTGCCCATGGAGTTCACGGCGAAATCCGCCCCGTTTTTCAGCATGGTGTCCAGGCGTTCCTGGTTGATATCCACGGCAATGACCGTATCACACCCTAAGGCCTTGACAATCTGGACCATGTATTGACCGACCCCGCCGACTCCGATGACGATGGCATGATCGCCGACGGTCACATCGGCCCGTTTGGCCGCCTGAAAGGGGGTGGTGGCGGCATCCGCAACCACGGCCAGTTTTTCCAGAGGAATATCTCCCCGGTGGGTGACCGGGCACAGGTCAATGGCCGGGACCGGGATATGGGATGAGAATCCCCCGTAAATCCCCATGGAATTTCCCGGCATTTTCTGGGCCAGGCACCGGTTGCCCCGGCCGGTCTTGCACAAATAACATTTGCGGCAGGGCATGACCGCGGGAATGATGACTTCCTTGCCGATCCATGCCTTGACGTCGTCTGCCGCATCCACTACGATTCCGGAGATTTCATGACCCAGGGTCAATGGAGGTTTGTTCACCGTGGGAACCCCCTGATAAAAATAGCCCAGATCCGTATGGCAGACGCCGCACCCGGCCACTTCCACCAGCACATCCCCGGCTCCCAGTTCCGGCACGGGAATCTGGGTTTTTTCCAGTTTACCCGGGGTCACCTCGCCGGTTTCCCGGTCTTTTTTGAACGGCTGAATCATTTGCCATGTCTGAATGGTGTCAGGAACATTTCCCATTGTTTTCTCCTTTCTAGTATGTTGAATTCTCCATCAAAATGAAAAACAGTGACAGATCAAAACCCGTTGCATTGAAAGGGATGATCCCTGCTAACACTTAACCACTTTGACTTTTGTACCGATCCAGTCAGGGGGCAGGTACACCCGCCCGCTGTTGCCGCTGGAGTTCACCACCTTCTCGATCATTTCACGGCCGTAGATCTCGAATTTCACCTTGGTTTCCCTGTAATCGGATTCTGCCCCTTCCTGATTTTCATCTTTGTTTGCCATAATACCACGGACTCCTGTTTACAATCTTGGATGCAACTGATCATTCCAGCTGTTCCATAGATACTATTTAGATACATTGCAGCTACCTGTCAAGAAATTATTTGGGAAATTTAATTTTCCAGACATCCATTTTGGCTTTTGATTTTTTATCATTATTTGAAAACCGGCCCACCTGCCCGCCCTCCTTGTTTTCACACATTGCGTGGTTATATTAGTTTTTATTACGAATTGATATTTGATATGAATTTCTTTTGAAAGGAATATGCCATGAAACCCGATATTGCCATTATTATGATGTTCGTTACCATGATTCTGTGTCTAGGTGTTTTCGCATTTGCCGCCACGGCTGAATCACCACACAAACCCAACGGCAGACTGGCAATCGCCACCTTTGCCGGCGGATGCTTCTGGTGCATAGAAGCGGATTTTGAATCCGTGGAAGGGGTCAAAAAGGTGATCTCCGGATATACGGGGGGCCATGACCCGGACCCGGATTACCAGTCCGTGTCCTCCGGCACCACGGGCCATGCCGAAGCGGTCCAGGTATATTATGATCCGGATGAAGTATCGTATGAAACGCTTTTGACCATTTTCTGGCGCCACATCGATCCCACGGATGCTAAAGGCCAGTTTGTGGACCGGGGATCCCAGTACCGCCCGGAAATTTTTTATCACACAACCGATCAGAAAACACAGGCACTGGCTTCCAGAAAAGCCCTGGACGATGCCAACATTTTTGATAACCCCATTGTCACACCTGTCACCCGGTTTGAACAGTTTTTCCCGGCGGAAGACTATCACCAGGATTATTTCAAAAAAAACAAGCTTCAGTACAAGTATTATCGGATGGGATCGGGCCGGGATCCGTTTCTGAACCGGACGTGGAAAAACCGCCCCCTGGCGAAACCGCCGTTGCCTGCATCATCTCATGAAAGCAACCCCCAGTCTTCCGATGACCCGGTTCAATGGTCCAGACCTGACGACGACACCATCAGACAGCGGCTCACCCCGCTCCAGTTCAAGGTCACGCAGGAAAACGGCACGGAGCCCGCATTCAAAAATGCGTACTGGGACAATAAAGAACCGGGCATTTACGTGGACATTGTTTCCGGTGAACCCTTGTTCTCCTCCACGGATAAATTTGATTCCGGCACGGGCTGGCCCAGCTTCACCAAACCCCTGGTGACGGATCATGTGATTGAAAAAGCGGACAAATCCCTTTTCATGACCCGAATCGAGGTCAGAAGCCGGTATGGCGATTCCCACTTAGGGCATGTGTTTGACGACGGTCCCGCCCCCACGGGCCGACGCTACTGCATCAATTCCGCATCCCTGCGGTTCATTCCCACAGACCGGCTGGAATCGGAAGGGTATGGCCGTTACAGATCTCTGTTTTAAAAAAATATCCGGACCGGACCCGGATATTGTGGGGGATGGGTGTTGACTTCCAGGGGCGGCCCATCTAAATTAAATTCAGGCGTATGCCAACAATCCCTTTCCAAGGAGGCCTGATATGACAAATCCTGCGTTTGCATCCCCCTGCGGGCTTTACTGCGGTGTCTGTGCCATTCACATCGCCCACCGGGACCAGAATGAAAAATTCAAGGAAAGACTGGTTTCCTTATATAAAGGAAAAATCCCAGGCAAAGGCCTCCTGCCTAATTGCGAGAACCTGACCACCAAGGATATCCATTGCGACGGATGCCTGTCCAACAATCGGTTCATGCACTGCCGGCAATGCGATATCCGGGAGTGCGCTTTGGCCAAAGGAATTTCCGGATGTCATCTCTGCGATGACTTTCCCTGCCGGTTCATCGATGAATTTCCCATGACCGTGGGAAAAAAGGTGATACTGCGGTGCACGCCGCTGAGAAGGGAAATCGGCACCCCGCAATGGATGCAGGACGAAGAAGACCGATATTTCTGCCCGGAATGCGGCCACAAGGTCTTCAGAGGCGTGGTGCGGTGCAACCAGTGCCAAGCCGGCCTGAGCCTGGATTGAGATGAGAATCCTTCATATCATCAGCCAGGCCCCGGATTTCACCGGCAGCGGAAAATATATTCAGCAGGTCCTTGTTCAAAGCGCCAAAACCGGGCATGACAATTTTCTGGTGGCCGGGGTTCAGGGGAATTTCATACTGCCTGCCGGGCTGATTGAAGACAATCACTGCATCTTTATCCGGTTTGACGGCAAAGACCTGGATTTCCCCATTCCCGGCATGAGCGATGTCATGCCTTATGAAAGCCGGGTATTTTCACACATGGGATCCCGGGACCTGGCTGCCTATCACCAGGTGTTTGAAACAAAGATCCGGCAGGCACTGGAGCGGTTCCGGCCCGATATTATTCATACCCATCACCTGTGGATCGTATCCGCCATCATCAGGCGCCTCGCTCCTCGCATTCCCATGGTCACTTCCTGCCACGGCACCTGCCTGCGCCAGCATGTGCTGTGTCCGGAAATCAGCAAAAGGGTCACGGCGGACCTCAAACAGATCGACCATGTCATCGCCCTGAGCCAAACCCAGAAACAGGAAATCATCAAAACGATCGGGACAGACCCGACCCGCACCCATGTGGTGAGCGGCGGATACAATGATGCCTGCTTTTTCCATACCCCCAAGACCTTTGACGGGGTGGTGGAACTGGTCTATGCCGGCAAGCTCAGTGCGGCCAAAGGCGTGCCCTGGCTGCTCAGCAGCCTGGCGAAAATCCGGCACCTGCCCTTCCGGCTGCACCTGGCCGGCAACAGCAGTGACCGGGAAAAGGCCCGTTGTCTGGAATCGGCCGGCGCTTTAAAAGAAAAAGTGGTCTACCACGGACCGTTGAGCCATGACGACTTAGGCAAACTTTTGCGAACCGCCCATGTGTTTGTGCTGCCCTCGTTTTATGAGGGCCTGCCCCTGGTGCTGATGGAGGCCCTGGCCTGCGGATGCCGCCTGGTTGCCACGGCCCTGCCCGGGGTAAAAGAGCTGCTGGAACACGATGACAATCCCATGATCCGGCTTTTGGACCTGCCGCCCCTTGAAACCATCGATACCCCTTATAAATCGGATATGCCGCAACTGGCAAACCGATTGGCATCCGTTCTGGCACAAACCATCCAGGATGTTCAAGCCCATCCCGATCCGGACTGGGACTATGCCTGCACCAAAATATTTCCCTATACCTGGGAGAAAATATTTTCAAAAATCGACCGGGTGTACCAGCAGGCAGCAAATCGAACAGGCTATATCCGACCGGATGGCGATGATGTATCCGGGTAAAAGCCCTGGGCCAGCGGTTTGGGGGTTCTCCTGTGGTGTTTATTTAGTCTGCTCTTTTGTCGGGATCTATCACACCTCGTCTTCCAGAATTTCACATAGGGCTGTCAAAGATTTTGCATTGACAATCCAGTCATCCTTCAATAATTTATGATCAAAATCAAAATAAGGATTACCCGATGAAATTCACCCTAAACTACTGGATTGACGACGGCTGGTATATCGGCAAGCTGAAAGAAGTCCCCGGTGTTTTCAGCCAGGCAGAAACGCTTGAGGAGCTTAAAGAGAATATCGAAGATGCTTACAACTTAATGATGGAAGATGATTCAATCATACCCGCATCCGATATTCAAACAGCAGCTTGGAGTTGATTGATTTTTTGAGCAACCAACCGGTTGTTATCCCGGAAGGCTTCTGAAATGGGCACCCGCCACAGCGATGCCACCTTCTCCCACGGGATCTGTCCGGACTGCATGAAAAAGCTGTATCCCGATCACACAAAATCCGGCAGCAAGGACCCAGGTGACAAGGAAAGGAAATAAACCGCCTGGGCATCCCCAGGACCGGATTGCAAAGAGATGGGGCTTGGCCCGGACATCGTTTCAATCCCATTTGCCGAAAATGGCAGCGTTGCCAAATTCGGCAAATGCCGATGCATCCCGGGCGTTACCAGCAGGTATGTGATCGCACTGGAATAGAACAGTTGACATGCCTGCATTTCATTGATAAGGCTTTCATGATAACGAAACTCTGGTTGAGATTTTAGGGAGTTAAGATTATCCAATACCAGAAATTTTCCATGTCCTTTTTATATATGGTAACGGCCGAAAGGGAAAATCATCATGTATTTACTTGTGAATGTATTGGAGCAGACAGAACACCTCCCCACCATTCTCGAAGAATTTGCCGGATTGAATATTAAGGGATCGACTGTGATCAACAGTACGGGTATGGGGCGGGTCCTTATGCAAATCGGTGCCGCCACACCGGGCATCGAAGGGATTAAAAAAACATTGAGAAACATGGAACCATCAAACAAAATGATTTTCACGGTGGTTCGGGACAAAGAGACCCTTGAAAAAGCGATAGGTACCGTGAAATCTCTCTGCGGAGATCTTACTGAACCGGGAAAAGGGATATTGTTTGCACTTCCCTTGAGCTTTGTTGAAGGATTATCTGATTAAAAGATCGAACGGCGGATCTGATCCACCATGTCCCGGTCTCCCGGAATGGTCATGATTTCCTGCATGGCTTTATATTGATCCATGGACATCCGCACGGCCCTGGGAACCTTGTTCCGGGTAATGGCAACGGGGCTGCCGTCAGTTTCTGATCCGCTGCTTCAACGCCCGGATGATGCCGGAACAGGCCTGGTTGGCATCTGCCACCAGGGCCACATCCGCCAGTTTCATCATGGTGGCGTTGGGATTTTTGTTCACGGCCACGATGAACTTTGCATCAGCCAGGGCCGCCGTGTGCTGGATAGCGCCGCTCACACCGAAGGAAAACAGCAGCTTTGGACGGATATGCTTGCCGGCCTGTCCTACCATGGCGTCCGAAGAAATCCAGTCCGCATACACCACGGGCCGGGTGGCGCCGACTTCCGCGTTCAGCAGGGCTGCCAGATCAAACAGTTTTTTGAACTTGCCTTTGGATCCCATGCCCCGGCCGCCCGTGATGACAATGTCCGCGGTTTCGATTTTCCGGGCCCGGACCGGGTGCAGTTCTGATTTCAGGCACCGGACTCTGGGCCCCGGCATATGGTCCGGCAAAGGAATGGGAATTTTTTCGCCTTTGGCATCATTGTCATGGGGCAGTTCCTGAAACGTACCGGGCCGGATGGTGGCCATCTGGGGCCGGGCATTCGGCGTGATGATTTTCGCGATCAGGTTCCCACCGAATGACGGGGCGATCTGAACCAGTCGGCCTTTGTCATCGATATCCAGGTCAATGCAGTCGGCGGTCAGCCCGGTATTCAGCTGTTTGGCCACCCTGGGGGCGATCTCCTGACCGAACCGGGTGGCACCGACAAGCAGGGTTTCGGGCTGGAACCGTCTGACCAGGGCAGACAGCAAAAACGCATAGGATTCCACATTATATGTATTTAAAAACGGATCATCCGTGACATACACTTTTTGTGCGCCATGGGCGATATATTCCGCCACATATTCATCCACCCGGTCTCCGAACACCACGGCACACACCACGGCATCGGTTTTTTTTGCCAGGTCCGTGGCCCGGGCCAGAATCTGAAGGGTCACCCGGCTCTGAAAATAATTTCTGTAATCGGCCCATACCCAGATCTGTTTTTCCATGCTCATTTATCCTCTTCATGATCATGGGTTTTCAAGTCTTTGCCCATGGCACTGGAAATAATTTTACCATAATCGTCAAACAGGGTATCCACCATTTTTTTCACGGCCCCGGTCAACACCCGGCCCTTTTTTTCAGTGACCGGGGAATACACATCCATAATTTTTGTGGGCGAGTGCTTCAAGGCGTTGAACGCGTGGTCCAGGCCCAGGGCCCGGCTGTTCATCACCTGAATATTACCGGTGTTGAATGCGGCTTCCACACCGCCCAAAGCCACATACCGGGGGGTATACCGATCTGATTCTCCGGCATGGTCAATGGTCACCAGCCCGGGCAGGTCCATCTCCATGAGTTCCAGAAAATCATCCACATGCCGCTCCACGCGGATGCAGCCGTCAACCAGTTCCAGGCGCCGGGCATATCCGATGGCCGGAATGTCCAGATCTTCGGCCAGTTGCGGTCCGACCTGGGCGGTCTCACTGTCGCTGGACATGGACCCGCACAGGATCAGGCCGGCATCCGGGCAGTGATTTTTGATGAATTTTCCCAGAATCACGGCGGTCATGCAGGTGTCGGCCCCGGCCATGCACGGATCCGTGAGCAGCACGCCCCGGTCCGCCCCTAAAGCCCGGGCTTCATACAACACTTCTTCTGCCATGGGCGGGCCCATGGAAACGGCCGTGATGCTGACCGGTCCGGATGTGCGGTCCGCCTTTATCTGCAATGCCGCCTCCAACGCCCTCCGGGCTGCGGGATCCATCATGCCCTGGGCTGTTTCCCGCTTCAGGGTACCGGTTCTGGGATCCCAGGGCAGTTCAGAAACCATGGGAACCTGTTTGATGCACACAATAATATGTAACATGAAAATGCCTTTTGTCTGTGGGTTGCGCGAATCAGACCGGCCGGGTCAGCAGATCTCTGGCAATGACCATGCGCTGAATTTCACTGGTGCCCTCATAAATCTCTGTCACCTTGGCGTCCCTGAAATACCGCTCCACATCATATTCTTTGCTGTATCCGTATCCGCCGTGGATCTGCACGGCCAGATTCGTCACCGTACGGGCCGTGGTGCTGCAGTGGAGTTTGGCCATGGCAGCCTGGGCGGAAAAAGGCTGCCCTTTGTCTTTAAGGGCTGCGGCCCGGTGAACCAAAAGCCGGGACGCATCGATCTGAACCGCCATATCCGCCAGGTAATTCTGAATGGTCTGGAACCGGGAGATGGGCTGATTGAACTGCTGCCGGGCTTTGGCATAGGCCAGGGATTCTTCGAACGCGGCCTGGGCGATACCCAGCGCCTGGGCCGCAACCCCGATGCGGCCCGTATCCAGGGCCGTCAACCCGATTTTCAAACCCTGTCCCGGTTTTCCCAGGCAATGATCAGCAGCAATCCGGCAGTCTTCAAAAAACAGGGAAGCCACGGGGTTGGCCCGCATGCCGCACAGATCTTCAATTTCTCCGACACTGAATCCGGGGGTATGATTTTCAACGATAAAGACACTGGATCGGGCCGGGTCCATGTCTGATACGGCAAATACCAGAATCGTGCCGCAGATGCCCCCATTGGTCACAAAAATTTTGGTGCCGTTGAGCACAAAGCCCTGTTCTGTTTCCTGGGCCACGGTCTCCACCCCGCCGGCATCGGAACCGGCATTGGCTTCGGTCAGACAAAACGCGCCGATGCGCTCCCCTGCGGCCATGGGCGGCACAAACTGCTGCTGCTGTTCCCTTGTGCCGAACCGGAGGATCGGATAGATACCCACGCTGTTATGCACGGTGATACACAATCCCAGGGCGGCAGACACCCGGGAAATTTCCTCGATCACAATGGCATAGCTGATACTGTCCAGATCGGCACCGCCCAGGTGCATGGGTACCTGAAGCCCGAAATAATGCAGCGGTTTCATCTTTTCCATCAAATCGTCCGGAAATCCCGGGCCTTTGTCCATTTCCGCCGCCAGGGGCCGTATCTCGTTTTCAGCAAATTCCCGCACCGTCTTGCGGATGAGCTGATGTTTCATGCAAGGATTAAAATCCATACCCATTCCTTTGCTGTATGTTCCCGGAAAGGTTACGCCCCAAGGGCGGCTTCAAGGATATTTCGGTAGTCGGCCTGCCCTAAGTCCCTGGGATTGGATGCATTGGAGTTGTTCTTAAAAGACATGTCGGCAATCAGAGGAAACTGGTCAGATCCGATATCCAGGTCTCTGAAAGTCGGAATCTGAAGGGCCTTGGACAGGTCTTTGATTTTCTGGATGAACATTTTTGCCGCCTGGTCATCGGATACCGCATCAATGCCTGTGGTCCGGGCCAGGGCGGCCATTTTCCGGGTGCAGACCGGCAGGTTGTAATCCAGAACATGGGGCAGGAACATGGCATTGGCTACCCCATGGGGGATATCATACAAAGCACCGATGGACTCGGAGATGCAGTGCACCGCCGTGACATCGGCATTGCCGAATGCCAGGCCGGCCACCATGGAACCGTACATGAGATCTTCTCTGTGCCGGGCATTGTTCCGGATATCGGCAAACGCCTTTTCAATGGATCCCAGGATCAACCCCACGGCCTTTACTGCATGGGTATCGGTGATCAGGGTGGCCGGCTTTGCCAGATAAGCTTCCACGGCATGGGTCAACGCATCCAGGCCGGTAGCTGCAATCATGGGTGCAGGCAAAGTGGCGATAAGATCCGGATCCACGATGGAGACCGTTGGATACAGTTTGGGCCCCTTGATGCTCATCTTGAATCTGCGGTCCACATCCGTGATCACCGCTACCCAGGTGACTTCTGATCCCGTACCGCAGGTGGTGGGAATGGCCACAAATGGCAGAGGATCCACGGCATATTTTTCTTTGCCTTCATAATCCTGAATATTTCCCGGATTGGTGGCCAGCAGGGCCAGGGCTTTTCCCGCATCCAGCGGACTGCCGCCCCCTAAGCCGATCACAAGATCCGGCTTTTGCTGCCGCAGTTCACCTGCGATTTTGTTGATGGTATCGGATTTGGGGTTGGCTTCGATGCTGTCAAATACCGGCATTTTTCCCAGCTGGTCCAGTACCGGCGCAGCAAGCCCGGCTTTTACCACGCCCTTGTCCGTTACCAGGACCGGATTTTTCGCCGTAATCAGCGTTGAAAGTTCCTGGATCTGTCCGGGTCCGAAATACAAACGTGACGGCATATGATACTGCATGGATACCTCCCTGGATACAAATACAGGCAAAACAAAGACGGGTTTTTCCGTCTTTGTTTTGCCTGTGCTTTCCCTGTATATTGTTTATCTTTTATATGGTCTGTTTTTTGTCTGTCAGTCTGTCTGTCTGTCCCGGCTTTCTAAGCGAGATGTTCCGCCACCAGTTCAGCAATATCCCGGGTCTTGATATCTTCGTCCTTGTTGAGTTCCTTCATGCCGTCCTCGATCATGGTCAGGCAGAAGGGACAGCCCACGGCCACGGTTTCCGCATTTTCAGCCACGATCTCTTTAGACCGTTCCACATTGATGCGGGATCCGATGGTCTCTTCCATCCACATGCGGCCCCCGCCGGCCCCGCAGCAGAAACTTTCCGTGCCATGCCGCGGCAGTTCGTTCAATCCCTGGCTGGACAGGGTGTTCAACACATTTCTAGGGGCATCGTAAATCTCATTGTACCGGCCCAGATAACAGGGATCATGGTAGGTGAGCATGCCTGCCAAAAATTTTTTCACCCGGATTTTGCCATCCGCAATGAGCTGATTGATGAACGCACTGTGATGAACCACCTCATAGTGCCCCCCCATCTGGGGATAGTCATGTTTGAGGGTATTCAGGCAGTGGGGGCAGGCCGCAATGATCTTTTTCACGTTGTATCCGTTGAGCACCTCGATGTTTTCCGTGGCCATCATCTGATACATCATCTCGTTACCGGTCCTGCGGGCAAAATCACCCGTGCATTTTTCTTCCGTGCCCAAGATGGCAAAATCAACTTTAGCGGCTTTCAGAATCTTCACCAGGGCTTTGGACACCTTCTGGGTCCGGTCATCAAATGATCCGGCACAACCCACCCACAAGAGATACTCGGCATCCGGATGATCGGCCATGAGCTTGACATCCAGACCTTCGGCCCAGTCAGCCCGCTTGTCATACCCGATACCCCAGGGGTTGCCGTTGCGCTCAAGACCTTTGAAGGCCGTATTGAGTTCCTGGGGATATTCCCCCTGCATCAGGGTCTGTCCCTGGCGCATGGCAATGATCCGGGGCACATGCTCGATGGTCACTGGACACACCTGCTCACAGGCCCGGCAGGTGGTGCAGGCCCACAAGGTATCCAGGGCGATCACTTCTCCTACCAGGGCTTTTTCCGGTTTGAACACGGCCATCTTTTCCTTGGTTTTGGCATCTTTTTCCGCATCCCCGGTCAGGGTTTTGGCCAATTTTGCCCGAAGGATCAAATTGTCGGCATTGGCATAAAGTTCCGCTTTGAGGGTGTCATTGAAATCATGCAGATTC
This sequence comes from Desulfotignum phosphitoxidans DSM 13687, assembly GCF_000350545.1. Classification (GTDB taxonomy): domain Bacteria; phylum Desulfobacterota; class Desulfobacteria; order Desulfobacterales; family Desulfobacteraceae; genus Desulfotignum; species Desulfotignum phosphitoxidans. Next base: position 466,910 of record NZ_APJX01000003.1, on the reverse strand, counting down.
AACGGCTTGTCCGTGACATAGGTGGGACACACTTCCTTGCACCGGCCGCACTCCGTACAGGTATACAGGTCCAGTCCCTGTTTCCAGTTCAGCTGATGCAGGTGATTGACCCCTAAGGTTTCGTCTTCCCACACGGATTCATCCTCGAGATCCAGCAGCTTGATCTTGTCATGGGGATAATCCAGGCTTTTAAGGAATACGTTGGGTAAAGAGGTAATCACATGAAAATGTTTGCCTAAAGGCAGAAAATTCAGAAACGTGAGCTGGGTGATGATATGAATCCAGAACATCAACCCCATGACCCGTTCCATGCCCACGGCGGAAAAACCGGAAATCATGTTGCCGGCCAGAACCGTCACCGGGGTCCAGACAAATTCCTGCCCGAATGTCGGGTTGTTGAAATAGTGCAGGTCCCCGGGATTGCCGTAGGAGGCGATCAGGTTGAACCGGGCCCCGTCATACAGCAGGTCCGAGATCATCAACACTCCGATCATGCCCAGAACCAGATATGCTTCCCAGGTGTTGTGAAGCCGGGGCGGCTTGACCACCAGGCGCCGGTAAAACGCCCAGACCACCATGATCAGGACCACCCCTTCCATGATATCCTTCAAAGCGATGTACAGGTATCCCAGAACAGAGGATTCCCCCAGCAAAGGCAGCTGGAACCCGTGGACATATCCTTCGCCGTACAGGGTGATGGACCGGATGAGCAGAACACAGAATCCCCAGAAGATCAGGGCGTGCATGATACCGGCGGCCCGTTCTTTTTTCCGGCCCACCAGGCGTTTCTGGCCCAGGGCGATGATCACCATGTTTTTGAGCCGGTCTTTGATCCGGTTGAACCGGTCCGTCGGCTCCAGGGCCATGAGCAAAAGGATTCTCTGATACATGGTCCTGGCAAAAATGCCCAGGCCCACCACTAGCAAAAGGGTCATGAACAACGGACTCATATCTACCTCATGTACAAATTTCTAAGGTTCAGGGTTGCGGGCTGTTACGCCCGTATTTTTTTGATTTCTTCTTTCAGCAATGGTACCACATCAAAGAGGTCCCCGACAATCCCAAAATCCGCCACATTGAAAATCGGCGCTTCCGGGTCCTTGTTCACGGCCAGGATCACCTTGGACCCGTTCATGCCCGCCAGATGCTGAATTGCCCCGGAAATACCCACGGCAATGTACAGAGACGGGGCCACGATTTTTCCGGTCTGACCCACCTGCTTGTTGTGGGCCATCAGCCCGGCATCCACCATGGCCCGGGAAGAACCGAATCCGGCAGCCAGATCATCCGCCAGGGCCTTGACCATATCCACCCCGGTCTGATCCTTGGCACCGCGTCCCACGGACACCACGATATCCGCATCCGTCAGATCGATTTCACCGGATGCATCGGAAATCAGTTCCTTGATTTTGGCACGGGTATCGGTTTCCGGGGGATCCAGGGCGACCACGTTTTCTTTGCCTGCAATTTCCGGGTCCGCTTCAAACGCACCGGCCCGGACCACAGCCACCAGTTTCGGGGTGTTGACCTTCACCTTTTGCAGCACCTTGTTGGCAATGGCGGGACGAATGATCTGAACCGCATCCCCGTCAATGGTCACGTCTATAATTTCCGTGGCACAGGCGGCCTCCAGCTGCACGGCCACCCGGGGGGCCGCTGCCTTGCCGGTTTCGGAAAATCCAAACCACACCATATCGGCGTTGAATTCATTGGCCGCCTTGACAACGGCTGCGGCAAACGGGTTGGCGGAAAAAATCTCCAGGGAGGCATCCTCCACGATAAACTGGGTATCGGATCCGGCGGCGGCCAGCTGATCCGCCAGATCCTTCACCTGGCCGCCCACGGCCACAACAGCGGTATCCGCCCCCAAAGCCCGGGCCTTGGACAGCAATTCGGCAGTGCTCCCTTTGAGCTCCCCCTGTTTAATATCTGCAACTACAAGTATATTTGTCATGGTCTGTATCCTTCACGATTGATATGGGGTTATAACACCTTGGCTTCATTCACCAGCAGATCCACTACCTTGGCAGTGACTTCAGCGGGCTCACCTTCGAATTTCTGTCCACCTTTGCGTTTTTCCGTGGGCATGAATTCCACGATCTCGGATGTCGGGGCGGTCCCCCCCACGTCTTCAAAAGATGTCCCCAGCCCGGCCAGGTCCATGACATTGATCTTTTTCTTCTTGGCCATCATGATGCCCCGCATGGCCGGCAGACGGGGTTCATTGATCCCATCGCTCACCGTGATCACGGCCGGCAGGGTCACATCGAGAATTTCCGTGCCTGCATCCCCCAGTCGGGATACCTGGATATGGGAGTCATCCGTGACCTCGATCTTGATCACATTGCTGACGCAGGGAATGTTCAAAAATTGAGCCAGCATGATACCGGCCTGTCCCGCATCCGTGTCCTGGGCCTGCTTGCCCGTGATCACCAGATCATAGTCCCCTGCTTCATAGACTTTCTGAAGCACTCTGGCAAAGGTGGGAGAATCCGCTTTTGCCAGGGCCGGATCATCGATGTGGATGGCATTGTCGATGCCCATGGCATAGCATTTTCGAATGATATCCGTATTGTCCCCACTGCCCAGAGATACCAGCGTGGTGTCCGCCTTGTGGGATTCCTTGAGCTGAACCGCGGCTTCCACGGCATTCTCATCCCAGGCATTGATCACATACTGCAACCCTTTGTCCAGAATAGCGCCGTTCTCCACATGGATATTCAACTCCACGTCAACGACTTTTTTCACAGTTGTCAAGATTTTCAATGGTTCCTCCTCAGTATTTAAATCAGATTCGGGGGTAAGTCCTCCCAGGCTTCAGGAGATTCCCCGCATGTAATTGCTGTTGTGAATAAAACGGTGCTCACCGCATACCACCATGATCTGGTCTTCTCCGACAGGAAACGCCAGAGTCATGTTCAATGATTTTCCCATGGTCGCTGCCAGGGCCGTGGGCCGGGAATTGGAAATAATCACCGGAATCCGGGCCCGGGCCGCTTTCTGAACCAGTTCATAGCTGATCCGGGATGACAAAACCAGAATCCGGGCCCGAGCCAGGGTATGATCCAGAAACGCTTTGCCCACGGCCTTGTCCAGACCGTTGTGTCGGCCGACATCTTCGGCAAACGCCAGGGTCTCTCCATCAGGGCCGAACAGCAGGGCGGCGTGGGACCCCCGGGTCCGCTGGTAGAATTTCTGATTTTTGGACAGAGCGGCAATACAGGTCATGGCCCGGTCCAGGGACAGCTTGAATCCGTCCGGGGCCGGCTGCACCGAAGACTGAATGTCTTTGAGCATCTCTTTGCCGCAGATACCGCAGCTGGTCTGGCTGACAAAGCTTTTTCGCTTGAGCAGATGACCGATCTTATTTTTGCGCTCTTTTGTCAGCCAGATATCGATGACATTGGGATCCAGGTCGACATCATATCCGATGGTCCGGATATCTTCCGGCCGGTTCACCAGGCCCTCCCCCAGACAGAACCCGGCCGCATGCCAGATTTCATTGCCCGGGGTCCGCATCACCACGGAATAGGGGTGGTCCTCGATGCGGATCAAAAAAGGCTCTTCCCCGATCAGGTCCATGGAAATGGGATCGCAGGTGTCAGTATTGCACTCAAACACCCTGAACTGCTGGGTATGTCTTTTTTTGATATCCACCCTTTTTCCGATCCTTTTGTCCTGGATTATCGTCATAAAATAATTTTTCATTTTACCTGGTTTCCATCAAAAAGTCCATGCTTATGCACCAGGAAACACACGGTCCATTCATTCCTGCCGGCCACCCATCTATTTCAGGCCTTCATCGCTATTGAATTTTCTTACCACGAAGACCACGAAGAACACGAAGAAATAGTCTTTTCATATACTTCGTGTTCTTCGTGGTTTTAAACAATCAAATCAAAGTAATTTCATCCTGATATTCTGCACAACTTGCCGCATTTTTGAATCAACTGGTTATTAATTATGCCCTGCACCCGGAAACGTCATGGCCTGGGCATAGACAAATGCGGCCTGGAGATAGGAGGTGGGGCACAAGGGAAAGCACTCCTTGCAGTCATTGCAGTATTGGGCCGCAATTTCCGGTACAAAGCTGATCTCTTTGTTGATGCCCCGGTCCACGAATCCGATGGCATTTTTCCGGGCCACTTCCGCACAATACCGCACGCACAGGCCGCAGTGGATGCAAAAAGAAGGATCGCTTTCATACCGGTTGGGGTCTGCCCCGTAAACTTTTGCCAGTTCTACCAACTGAGGCGCATCCGGTGCATGGGCCATGAGCAGCTCAAGAATGGTTTTACGCAGCCGGTCCACTTTTTCAGACCGGGTTCTGACAATGATGCCGCCGGCTGCCGGGAATACGCAGGACACCACATACTTGGTCCAGCCCCGGTCCTCCACTTCCACGATACACAGCCGGCAGCCGCCGAACGGCTCCAGTTTTTCATGATGGCACAAAGTGGGGATATAGATCCCGTGTTTCCGGGCCACTTCCAGAACAGTCATGCCCGGAACCGCTGTCACGGTCTGTCCATCGATTTCAAATTGTATGTCACCCATGATGGCCTATCCTTTCTCTTTCGTTTTTTTCCGGATGGTGCGCGCTTCTTCGGGCACGGGGTCCGGCACGGGTTCACCTGAGAGTTTGACCACGGAAGCAAATTTCGGCGGACACACCTCAAAACAGGTGCCGCACCGGGTGCATTTATCCTGATCAATGATATGGATCAGGTTCTTGTCTCCGTTTATGGCATCAGCCGGGCACTGCTTGCGGCAGGTGCCGCAGCCTGTGCATCTGTCCGGATCAATGTAAAAATTGATCAATTCCTTGCAGGCCAGGGCCGGACATTTTTTGTCGTTAATATGTGCCTCATATTCTTCTCTGAAATATTTCAACGTACTTAAAAACGGATTGGGCGCACTTTTGCCCAGGGCGCACAAGGACGCTTCCACAGCGGTTTCCGCCAGTTCCTCCAGCAGCTCGATATCGCCTTGTTTACCCTTGCCTTTGGTGATATTGGTCAAAATCCGATGCATCTGGCGCAGCCCTTCTCTGCAGGGCACACACTTGCCGCAGGATTCATCCGTGAGAAACGCGATGAAATATCTGGCCACATCCACCATGCAGGTGTCTTCGTCCATGACGATCATGCCGCCGGACCCCATCATGGACCCGGCCTTGGTCAGTTCGTCAAACCCCACCTGCAGGTCCAGCAGGTGTTCCGGGATACAGCCGCCGGAGGGTCCGCCCGTCTGAACGGCCTTGAATTTCTTGTTGTTGGGGATCCCGCCGCCGATATCATAGATGATTTCCCGTAATGTCATGCCCATGGGCACTTCCACCAGACCGGTGTTGGTGATTTTTCCCACCAGGGAAAAGATCTTGGTGCCTTTGGAGCTGTCCGTGCCTACGGAGGTGAACCAGTCCGCTCCTTTGTCGATGATCAAGGGGATGTTGGCCCAGGTTTCCACGTTGTTCAAAACCGACGGCCGTTCCCACAATCCTTTGACATTGGACCGGACATACTTGGGCCGGGGTTCTCCGGCCTTGCCTTCCAGAGACGTCATCAGGGCCGTGGATTCTCCGCACACAAACGCCCCGGCTCCCTGGTGCACGATCACCTTGAAGTCAAAGCCGGACCCCAGAATATTTTCTCCCAAAAGCCCGTAATGTTCCGCCTGCTGGATGGCCAGATGAATGTTTTTCACGGCCAGCGGATATTCCTGGCGCACATAAAAATAGCCTTCATGGGCGCCGACGGCATATCCGCCTAAAATCAGTCCTTCCAGGATGGAATGGGGATTGCCTTCCAGAAGGGCCCGGTCCATGAACGCGCCGGGATCACCTTCATCCGCATTCACGATCACATATTTGATGGGCTCTTTTGCATTTCTGGAGCCTTCCCATTTTCGGCCGGCCGGAAACCCGGCCCCGCCCCGGCCCCGGATATTGGATTTTTTCACCTCTTCCAGTACTTCCAGATCGGTCATCTGACCCAGGGCCTTGGCCAGGGCCGCATATCCGCCCAAAGCCAGGTAATCTTCAATGCGCTTGGAATCGATTTTGATGTTGTTGCATAACACCGTGCGCTGCTGGGACCGGTAGAACGGAATATCCGATTCTTTGACGGCCCGCTCCCCTGTGGCAGGATCCTTAAAGCACAACCGTTCCACCACCTGTTTGTTTTCAATGGTCTGTGCCACGATCTCGGGCACATCTTTGGCCTGCACCTGAAGATAACAGATCTCTTCGGGATAGATCACCACCACGGGGCCCTGTTCACAGAATCCCGGGCATCCCGTTCCTTTGGTGGACACTGTGGCGGACAACCCTTTTGCCTCGATCTCCTTTTCAAATGCGGCAATGACTTCATCCGCACCCGATGCCACACACCCGGCACCCGCACAAATGGACACACAGGGGCTGTCAGGATCTCTTCGGGACAATATCTCCTGCCGAAAACTTTCCAACGCTTCCGGCGTTTCTAACCGTGCCATAATTTTCCCCTATTCATATGTTTTCAAGGCTTTGGACGCCTTGACCGGTGACATTTTTCCATGAACCTTGCCGTCCACTTCCATCACAGGCCCCAGGGCGCAGCACCCCAGACAGTTGACCGTCTCCAGGCTGAATTTCAGATCCAGATCCGTCTCTCCGGGCTTGATGCCCGTGGCTTCCTCCACCGTATCCAGAATCCGGGTGGCGCCTCTGACATGACAGGCCGTGCCCACACAGATATGCACTTTGTGCCGTCCTTTGGGCACCAGACTGAATGCCTTGTAAAATGTGGCAATATGCTGAATCCGGGTCATGGGAACGGACAGTTTTTCACTGACCCGCGCCAGCGCCTGTTTGGAAAGCCAGTTGTTCTCGCTTTGAATGTCCAGCATGATCTGGAGCAGATTGCTGGCCTCGCCATGATGCTTCTCGATTATCTGATCTATTTTTTCAATTTCCATCGGATGCTTCCCACAAAATTAAGTTAGGTTATGCCCTGGCCAGTGCGTAACAATTACTGGCCGTATCATATTTGACCATACCGTGACGGGAAGAGGTGATCATATGACGGGACACCTCGGACGGGTTCAACCCCAGCTGCCCGGAGATATCACCGGTGGACAGCGGTTTCTCCTTTAACAGCAGCAGAATCTGGCTCACGGCCAGTTTGTCCGTGAGCATCCGGTCAAACAGGTCATCCGTGTCCGGGTTGCTGAAAAACGCCTGATAGGCTTTTTTGGATTTCAGCGGCACCCGCAGTTTTTCTCTTTCCGCCAGGCGGATGAACGGCACCAGATTTCTGGCGGCCCTCAGCTTGAACTTCACCGTGTCCGGGTCCAGGCCTTCGCTGGATCCCAAAGGGCCTATTTCCGTGATCTGCCGGCTGAATTCATCCGTATACTGTGCCAGCAGATGGCCGTCAGCCCCGGACATGAAGTCGGTTCTCAGCCGGTCGGGGTTGAGCCCGATATGGGTCAATATTCGTTTGGCGATATAGGTGTTGGCATAGGCATCGTAATTGCCGTGGGTGACATAGTTGCATTCATCGAGTTTGCATCCGCCGATGAACACCCCGTCGTGACCGTTGGAAAACGCCCTGAAGATGAACTCCAGGTCCACCCGGCCCGAACACATCACCCGGATCAGCCGCATCTCATTTGCATATTGTAGTCTGGAAACTCCAGCCAGGTCCGCTGCCCCGTATGCTCACCAGTGGCAGACAAATCCCAGCAGTTTCGGCTTAAATTCTTGACCTGCACTCATGGGTTAGGATCTCCTTTTTTTGAAAGGCTTTTCATATTCATGCCTCTTCCAGTGCGGCATCCATCTGTGCGGCAATCTGATCCGCTGTGACCGCCGCATCGATCTGCCCGAACAACGCCTCATTGGTAAAATGCCTGAGCACGATGGCATTGGTGGGACATTTGGCATTGCACAGCCCGTCGCCCTTGCACAGGACCGGATTGACAATGGCTTTCTTGCCTTTGGGCGTATCGTGAAACTGGATGGCCCCGTAGGTGCACGCCGTGATACATGCCCCGCAGGACACGCATTCGTCTTCATTCACCCTGGCCACGGAACCCGATGCCACCACCGTGTCTTTGGACAACAGCGTGATCACCCTTCCGGCGGCCCCATAGGCCTGGTTGATGGTTTCCGGGATATGCTTGGGATAATGGGCCGTCCCGCACAGAAACACCCCGTCCGCGGCAAATTCCACAGGTTTGAGTTTCACGTGGGCTTCCTTGAAAAACTCATCCGGGCTCAGGGTCACCTTGAACTTGGCCGCAATGTCATGGATGGATGCCGGCGGTCTGACGGCAGCGGCCAGAGACAGAATGTCGGCATCCAGCTCCAGGCGGTTCCCTAAAATCGGATCCGTCACAGTCACCCGGATCATCTCTTTGCCGCCCTCGGAGATGGCTTCCACCTCCGGCGGGTCTTCCGGCGTATACCGGATGAACTGGACCCCTTGTTCCGAGGCTTTTCGATAGGCATCTTCTTTGAACCCATAGGTGCGCATATCCCGGAACAGGATATAGATACGCATGTCCGGGTTCTTTTCCTTGAGTTTCAGGGCGTTTTTCACGGCATGGCCGCAACATACCCTTGAGCAGTAGTTGTGGGTCTCGTTTCTGGAGCCCACGCACTGGATCATCACCAGGCTTTGTGCCTTCGTGACCGTGTCATTGCCTTTGGCGATCTCTTCTCCGATCTCCAGATGGGTGAACACGGCATCATTTTCCCCGTACAGATATTCCGTGGGATTGTACACATCCGCGCCAATGGCCAGCACGGAGGCCCCGTGCTTGATCACCTTGGTGCGGCCCTCGGTTTGTACCGTGGTAGTAAAGTTGCCCAGGTATCCGGCCACCTCTTTGATCTCGGCCTCATGGGACACATGAATATGGGGATTTTTATACACTTTGGCAATCAGATCATCCAGATAGGCCTGCACTTCCAGGCCTTCCAAAGTCCCGTGAATCCGCCGTCCCATGCCGCCCAGATCCTTGCTTTTTTCCACCAGCTCCACGGTATGTCCCTGGGCCGCAATGGACAGGGCGCAGGTCATGCCCGCAATGCCCCCGCCCACCACCAGGGCGGTCTTGTTCACGGGCAGATCAAATTCTTTCAAAGGTTCCAGATGCGCGGCCCGGGCCACGGACATGCGCATGATGTCTTTGGCTTTCTGGGTGGCTTCCTCTTTTTGTCTGGAATGGACCCAGGAGCAGTGCTCCCGGATATTGGCCATATCCAGGTAATACTGGTTGAGCCCGGCTTCTTGCAACGTATCTCTGAACAGCGGCCCCAGGGTTCGGGGCGAGCAGGCCGCGATCACCACCCGGTTCAGGCCTTTTTCAACGGCCAGATCCGTGATCTCTCTGGCCGAGTTGGTGGCACACGAAAAAATCTGTTCCTGGGCATACACCACATGGGGCAGGGTTTTGGCGTATTCCACGGTGGAAGGTACATTGACCACGCTGGAAATATTAGCCCCGCAATGGCACACAAACACGCCGATTCTGGGTTCTTCTTCTGACACATCCCGCTCTTCGGGATAAATCCGTTCTCTGGCCAGTTTGCCCCGGCGGAAATTCAGCATCTCCCCCACCCGGGAACCGGCTCCGCTGGCGGAAAACACGGATTCCGGGATATCCGTGGGTCCCTGGAACGCGCCGGACACAAAAATACCGGGCCGGCTGGTCTGCACGGGATTGGATGAATCGATGTCGCAGAACCCATGATCATTGATGTCGATCTGGAATTTTTCCGCAATCTCCTTGTAGGCTTTGGGCGGATTCAATCCCACGGACAGCACCACCATGTCGAACTCTTCTTCCTTGACCCCTTGATCGGCCGTGGCATATCGAATCTTGATATTCTTGGTCTCCGGGTTTTCTCCGGCCACGGAGGCATAACTTCGGATAAACCGGGTATCGGGCAGATCATCGGCCCGCTGGAAATACCGCTCAAAATCCTTGCCGAACGACCGGATATCATTATGAAACACCGTGCATTTGGCATCCGGGTCATGGTCCTTGGTCAGGATCATCTGTTTCTGGGTATAGGTGCAGCACACCCCGGAACAATAGGAGTTGTCTCCCGGCGTCACTCTTCTCGATCCCACACACTGGATCCAGGCGATATTTTTGGGGTGTTTTTTGTCACTGCCCCGCCGCACCTCACCGCCGTAAGGACCCGTGGAGGATAAAAGCCGTTCGTAATCCATGCTGGTGACCACATTGGTATACTGGGAATACCCGTATTCCTCCCGGGCGGACGGATCAAACGGGGTAATTCCGGACGACAGAATCACCGCCCCCACATTGATCCTTGCCCGGGTGGGTTTCTGGCGGAAATCAATGGCCCCGGTCTGGCACACCCCCCGGCAGATATCGCACTTTTTCTCTGACAGGTACAGGCAGGAGTCGTCTATATAAGCCACCAGGGGGATGGCTTGTGAAAAATAGACATGCACGGCCTTGTTGTTGGAAATTCCCTGGTTGAACGCATCCGGATATTCCACAGGGCAGTATTCCATGCAGGTGGTGCACCCGGTGCATTTTTCTTCGATAATGTATCTGGGGCGGGTTTTTAAAGTGACCTGAAAGTCCCCTTTCTCGCCCTCGATGGTTTCCACTTCCGTAAATGTGAGTACTTCAATGTTGGGATGCCGGCCGACCTCGACCAGTTTGGGTGAAAGTATTCACATGGAGCAGTCGTTGGTGGGAAAGGTCTTGTCCAGCTGGGACATGTGTCCGCCGATACTGGGATTTTTTTCCACCAGATAGACCCGGAATCCGGCAGTGGCCAGGTCTAAAGAGGCCTGAATGCCGCTGACGCCGCCGCCCACCACCATCACATCTCCGAAATCTCTGCCGGCAACGCTGTCGGAAAACAGCTGCATTTTATCTATTGGGAGTATGTCATTTACCACTTTTTATCTCCTCATCTCGTCATTACATACTTTTTATAACAATCATGGCCTGAGAGACCACAACAAATAATGAAAGCATCTACAGCCTCTGACTTAAAACTTAACACTTTCATATAACCACCCGGCTTCAACCCGGTCCTTTTAAAGCATGTCATTGATGATTTCTGTAATATCCTTGATGTCCAGGACATCTTCGTATTCCAGATTCAGGCGGCTTTCCTCAAAATTGGTGATACAGTAGGGACATGAAGTCACCAAAACTTTGGCCCCCACATCCGTGGCCTGTTTCAGCCGGATGTCGGAAAATCGCTCGGACTGGGGCGTGTCCATCCAGATCCGGCCGCCGCCGCCGCCGCAGCACAGGCTGTTTTTCCCGTGATCCACCATTTCCAGCAAAGTGAGCCCCTTCACCTTTTCCAGAAGCAGCCGGGGGGCATCATAAATATTGTTGTGCCGACCCAGGTAACAGGGATCATGGTAGGTCACGATCTCATTCATCTCTTTGGTCAGGGTCAAGCGCCCGGCATTGATCAGGTCCAGCAGATACTCGGACATGTGAATCACCTCGAAGTTCACCATGAATTCGGGGTACTCGTTTTTAAAGGTATGGTAGCAGTGCGGGGAAGACACCAGGATCTTTTTAACGCCCGCATCGATAAAGGTCTTGATGTTGGTTTTGGCCAGATCAATGAACACGTTTTCACTGCCGATCTTGCGGATACTTTCTCCGCAGCAGTTTTCCTTGTCCGCCAGAATCCCGAAATCCACGCCGGCCTTATTCAAAATATTGGCCGTGGCCCGGGCCACTTTTTTCATGCGCGGGTCATAGGAAAAATAACAGCCCACAAAATACAGGATCTCCATGTCCGGTTCAAAGGACTTGACATCCAGATCTTTGGCCCAGTCTCCCCGGGACGCCCGTTCCCCCTGGATCGGATTGCCCTCGGAAATCACACTGGCCCGGGCGCTTCGGGCGGATTTGACGGACGCGGGAAATACCTCATATTCCGTGGCCACCCGGCGCAGGGCCTGGCTCACCTCGATCTGACCCAGTCCTCTCGGGCACTGGGACGGACACCGGCCGCAGGTGGTGCACCGCCAGATATCCTCGCCTTCGATTTCCGTCAATCCGAAAGCGGCTTCTCTCACCAGCCTTCGCATGCTGAAATCCCGGACCCGGTTCCACGGGCACACCGTGTCGCACAGCCCACACTGGAAGCACAGCTGGAACGGGTCCCCTCCGGCTTCCTTTATCTCGTCGATTACTTCTAAAAAAGGCGCTAAGGTCTCCATGGGTGTGTCCTTTTATTTGCTTTTGTCATCTTTGGACATGCGGGCCAGGGTGTCCATCATCGTCTGTATGCCGAATTTGTCCGCCAGAGATTCCAGACCCAGTTCCAGGTCTTCCATCTCCTCCTGCTCTTCCACCTCTTCTTCCCGCTCTTCCAGGGTCAACGCATCCACCAGGCACCACTTGACACATAACGGCTCATCTTCGCCTTCACACATATCACATTTCAGCGGCAGACCGGAATCCGGCTCCTTGAACTCTTCCCTGGACGGACAGGAGGCCCGGCAAAAGGAGCATTCGTCATATTCCTTGCCGTCGATGGTGTATTTGTCCCGGCCCGCACATTCCGCCATGGTATATTCCCCGGCATACACGGGCACATAAATATCCCGCAGCGGTTCTCGGATGATCCTAATCCGGGACCTGGCCGGGTTATTCGAACTGTACTTAGGGGATGCATGAAACGCGGAGCAGATCACTTCACAGGCCCGGCACCCATTGCACTTGTCCACGTCGATCTTTATGGTTTTTACGATTTTCTTTTCTTTTGTTTTACCAGCCACGATCTGAGCCCTCCACGCTATTGGGTCTGTGTTTCTGTCTGCACATCTGCGGTTTCATCTTCAGTAAGGATGCCCCGCTGGATAAAATCTTCAGCCACATAGCCTAACCCCATTTTTTCCAGGGCCTCTTTGGCGGGAATGCCTTCCTTGTTCCAGCCTTTCAACTGGTAATAGCCATCCAGCAGTTTTTCTTCCAGTTCAGGGAACCTTTTTTTCCAGTGATTCTCAGGCGGTCTGTCATCTTCTCGTCTCATGCCCCGCCGGATATTCACGGCCCGTACCAGGGTCCGGTAACGTTTGGCTGCATCGGAGAGCGTTTCTTCGTCCATGTCGATACCGGCTCCGGCAGAGATGAATTTGGGATAATTATGAATATGGTAAGGGGGCTTGAGCGGAAAAGAGGACAAACCGGCACACTGGCCCAGCGCATCATCGATGTAATGCATCATCTCCTGCCATTCCACAATGTCACAGGTCATCTCCACGGTGGGATAATAGGGGATGGAATTTTCTCCCCGCAGTTCCCAGTCAATAAAATACTGTTTGAATTTTTCGTGGGGAACCTGAATCCAGTCTTCACAGAATTTTTCTCTGTGTTCACGCTTGGGAAAAGGTGCCTGGGGAAACTGACCCTCGATCTGGGTGATATTGATCTTTTCCCCCACGGAATACATCAAAAAATAGATGGGGTTGAGCATGGACAGTTTCAAGGGCAGCTGTTCATGCTTTTTGATGGTGTTGTGGGCATATTCTTCAGCCCCGTTGCCGATCTCTTTGGCCGCCCAGTAGGTTCCCTTGGCCAGGACATCGCCGATGCCTTCCCGGTTCACGATCATGTCCAGCAGATAGAAAAACCGGTCCTCGTTTGATTCCGGCAGGCCCGGAAAATCATCGGGTTTTAAAATCCCGGCTTCCAGCAGTTCCAGGGCAAAGGCCATGACCTGGGGGGTGGAAAACCCGTCCAGACCGTATTCCGTGGCTTTCTGGGCGATCCTGAGACCAAAGTCCAGATCGGAATACGCCGCCATGGTATAGGTCAGTTTGGTAAAGCATTTCATCATATAGGTGGGCACACCGGGCATGGAGATGGTGGCCCCGCATTTCATGGGACAGTTGAAACAGGAGATGAGCCGGGTCCGGGACCCTTCCAGGGTGTCGGTCCATGCTTTTTCGATCTCCTCGTTCCAGAACCCTTTGCGCCGGGTCCGGGAGTTGCCCCACATGAAATTCTCCGTGTGCCATTTTTCGTCATGCACTTTCATCTCCTGGGGAGATCCCAAACCCTGGAGAATCGTCATCACGCCTTTAATGGGATTGTCCTCCCGGTGTTTGATATAGGCCAGTACATCGTTGCACAACGTGATAAATTCTTCGGGTTTTGCCAGGTTGATGTCTTTGGTACCCCGCACGGCAATGGCTTTGACCCGCTTGTCCCCCATGACCGCACCGATGCCGCCGCGGCTGGCCGAGGACCGGCCCTGTTCCACGGAAGCATAATACACCCTGTTTTCACCGGCCAGGCCGATGGCCGCCACCTGGGCTTTGGGCTGTTTGAGTTCCTGACGGATCATCTCAGCCGTTTCCACAGACCCTTTGCCGGCCAGGTGCGATGCATCCCGGATTTCCACGGTATCATTGTGAATCCACAGATACACCAGTTTTTCAGACTTACCCCGCAAAACCACTTTGTCATATCCGGCATATTTAAGTTCCGGGGCCCAGAATCCGCCCATCATGGAAAACGCCATCAATTCCGTCTGGGGGGAAATAGTGGACAAAATCGTCCGGTTGCAGCCCGTGGCAGGTGTGCCGCAAAGCAGGCCGGCACTGAAGATCAACAGGTTTTCCGGAGAAAAGGGGGTCACTTCCGGACCCACCCGGTCCCATAAAATCTTGGCATTTGTTCCCAGCCCCCCCAGATAGAGTGCTGTATCCCTGGGGTCGGTTGCCACCTTTTCGATGTTCCCCCGGGTAAGATCAACCTCTAAATTGAACCCTGTTTCTGCGTACCTCATGTTATTCCCCTTGTTAACTTTTACCTGAAATACCTTGTCACCTTAAATCCCTGACATCCTTATTTTTATCCGAGTGCCACACTCGATTCCAGCATTTTTGCATATAACTCATACAATGTAACCATGATTACGCTACATTGTAACTACCTGTCAAGAAAAAATCCACACCCGGTTTATTGGGCCGGGGCCGGGTAAAATCGGTCCGGATCTCCTTTTTCCCGACACCTCACCATCTCAGCTATTTATTAGATACATAATAGATACAATACAGCTATGTCAAGTTTTTTTTTGATTTCCGGATCAGATCAAAAAAAACCCGGGACAAACTCAGCACTGCCAATGGAGATAGCGCACGAATTCAAGGTAGTTGACATATCAACCAAATATTCCGGGTTTTTCTATTTCAAACCATATTTTTTTCTTGACAGGGTTTCACATCTTTAAATATAGTGTCAGTATTCAGCTTAATTATAGTTACATTGTAACACTAAATTTCAAAATGAAAGGAGGTGACCGCTTCCCCCGCATATCGCTTATTATATTTCCTTTTTCAGAACCCATTTTTCAGGAGGTCAACACGATGAAAAGGTTTACAATCCCTGCATTGCTTGTTTTTTGCTTTTGCACGTTTTTTACATTGAACGCAACAGCCAAAACCCAACTCACTTATTCCAATTTCTTTCCCCCCACCCATATTCAAAGCCAGCTGGCTGAAGCATGGATCAAAGAAGTGGAATCCCGCACCAACGGTGAGATCACCATCAACTATTTTCCGGCCGGCACCTTGACCAAGGCCCCCCAGACCTACGACGGGGTGGTCCAGGGTATCGCCGATATCGGCATGACGGTTCTGGCCTATTCCAGGGGACGTTTTCCTGTTGCATCGGCCATTGACCTGCCCATGGGGTACACATCCGGCGTGCAGGCCACCAATGTGGCCAACGGCGTATTGGAAAAATTCAACCCTGAAGAGTTCAATGACACGGCACTGATGTTTCTCCATGCCCATGGACCCGGCATCCTCCACACAAGGGACAAGGCTGTGGAAAGCCTGGACGATCTCAACGGTCTGAAAATCAGGGGCACGGGCACCAGCGGTAATGTTGTGGCGGCTCTGGGCGGATCACCCGTGGGAAAATCCATGGGAGAAACCTATCAGATGCTGCAAAAAGGCGTGGTGGATGGATCCATGCACCCGGTGGAAGCCAACAACGGATGGAAGCTCGGTGAAGTGGTCAACTATATGACCCAGAACTTCTCCACGGCATACACCACCACTTTTGCGGTATTCATGAACAAGAATAAATGGGCCGGTCTGACCGAAAAACAGCAGGATACCATCCGGGCCATCAATGCGGAATTCGCCCTGAAACACGGCCAGGCATGGGATAAAGCAGATGAACTCGGGATGGAATTCTTCAAGGAAAAAGGCGGCGAAGTCATCTCCCAGTCGGATGCGGAATCAAAAAAATGGGCAGACCAGGCCACCAGCGTCATTGATGAATACGTCAAAAGCGTCTCAGAAAAAGGAATCGATGGACAGGCGATTGTAGACTATATCAAAGCCAATCTATAACAGGCCGGCCGGTTTCGATATGTCCGGCAGCATGACTGACAGCCCGGTCGGGTGGTTTTCCGCCGGGCTGCCTGATGCCTGACACACCTGACAATAAAACCGATTACCTCAAAAACAGGATTGATTATGCATGTTTTATCCCAGGCGTTGAACAAATTTTCCGATTTGCTGAAACTGATCGGCGCCGTCGCCCTCACTGCCATGATGATGCTGACGGTGGTAGATGTCATCGGTCGATTTTTCAAAATGCCGATTTTCGGTTCCGTCGAGCTGGTGGGATTTCTGGCAACCATTGTCGTGGCTGCCGCCCTGCCCTATACGTACAAAATGGATGGCCATGTGGGGGTGGAAATCCTGGTCCGGCTGCTCCCGGACAAACCCCAGATCTGGATCGATATCTTTACCCGGACCCTGACACTGATCCTGTTTATTCTGATCACCTGGCAGATGTTTCTTTACGCGGAAGACATATCTCAAACCGGTGAGGTTTCCATGAATCTGGAATTTCCCATCTACTATATTGTGTATCTGCTGTCTTTCGCTCTGCTCGTATTTACCGTGACCATTGTGGAAATGATTTTTCAAGACATCCAAAAATTACGAAAGTTGAGTGAGAAATGAGCCCGACACTTATTGGCATTACCGGTATTCTGATCATGATTTTGATGTTTCTGACACGGATGCCCGTGGCCTTTGTCATGGCCACCGTGGGCTTTGTGGGATTTTCCATCGTGATCAGCACGGATGCCGGTCTGGTCCTGTTGTCCAGAAATATTTATGAAACCTTTGATTCCTATGATCTGACCACCATCCCGCTGTTCATTCTCATGGGGCAGCTGGGGTTCAACTCCGGTATCAGCAAGCGGCTCTATAATGCGGGTTACAGATTCCTTGGCAATATCCGGGGAGGGCTTGCCATGGCCACCGTGACGGCATGTACGGCATTTGGGGCGGTTTGTGGCTCCAGTCCGGCCACTGCCGCCACCATGGCCACCGTGGGGCTGCCGGAAATGAAACGGTATAACTACAACGACGAACTGGCCACGGGATGCGTGGCCTCCGGCGGTGGTATCGGCATGATCATGCCCCCGTCCGTGGTGCTGATTATTTACGGCATTCTCACGGAACAATCCATCGGGGCTTTGTTTGTGGCCGGCATCTTTCCCGCCCTGCTGGTGACACTCTTGTTCATCCTGTGCATCTACATCCGCTGTCGTATCTCACCGGAACAGGGCCCTAAAGGCGAGCGCTTTTCCTGGCCTCAAAAAATGAGATCCCTGCTGGGATTGATCGAAACCCTGATTGTTTTCGTTCTGGTCATCGGCGGCATATTCATCGGGCTGTTCACACCCACGGAAGCAGCCGCCATCGGTGCATTCGGCGTACTGCTCATTGCGGTGATCCGGCGCCAGATCACCTGGCAGGGGTTTGTCAAATCTTTGATGGAAACGCTGCGGACCTCCTGCATGGTGCTCATGCTCATTGCCGGGGCCGTGATTTTCGGCAAATTTCTGGCCGTCACACGCATCCCCTTTGAAATTGCCGGATGGGTATCAGGTCTGGCGATCTCGCCGGTACTGGTTCTGGGCGTGATTTTGCTGATTTATTTTTTCGGCGGCTGTTTCATGGATGCCTTGGCTTTTGTCACCCTGACCGTTCCCATTTTCTTTCCCGTGGTGATGGAACTGGGATATGATCCCATCTGGTTTGGCATCATCATCGTCATGGTCACGGAAATGGGGGTGATCACTCCCCCGGTGGGCATCAATGTATATGTGGTCTATGGGGTGGCGAAAAATGTACTGGATCAAGGGGTGCCCCTGGAAAAAATTTTCAAAGGCATTTTCCCCTTTCTCATCGCAGTTATCGTGGGGGTGTTGATCCTGATTATTTTCCCACAGATCATCATGTTTTTGCCCAACCTCATGTATTGACGTGACGTCTTTTTGCAAAAAGGCTGCATCATCGGATTCTATGGATGATGCAGCCTTTTTTTGATATTAGAATGTGTATCCGATGGAAAAATGCAGACGACCGGAATCTTCACCCGTTTCAGGATTCAACCGGTACCCGTACAGCAGCCCCACCGGACCCACGGGTGTCATATACCTCAACCCGGATCCGATGGTATATTTAACCCCTTCATTACGACCGGCTCTCGGGGTGTCCTGCAACGTGCCGGCATCCACAAAAATCGGCAGCTCCAGGCCCCCCCCCAGATCGATCCGGGCCTCGATGGAACCGGCTATCTGGGTTTTTCCCCCCACAGGATCTCCGAATGCATCCACGACGAGTTCATTTTCACCCACCCCCCGGACATCTGAGATCCCCCCCAGAAAAAACAACTGATCATCAGGCAAAAGTGCGTCCGAAGAAAAATTCTGCAATGTGCCGTACATGGCCTGAAATGCCAGAACCAGCCGGGAAAAAGGCTGATAATAATATTTGGCGTTTGCCTGGTATTTCATGAAATTGTCCAGGTCCTCAAACATATCCCGGGTGTACCCGGCAGAGGCGTTGAAATAAAATCCCCGGGTGGGCCGGGCAAAAGAATCCACGGAAGACCAGGTCACAAAAGGGGTGGCGGAAAGAATCCCCCGGGCCGCATAAATTTCGGGATCCGTGCCCGTGTTGTTTCCGGTGGGATACTGTTCTCTGGACTCCAGACCGAAACGGGTTCCCAGGGTCAGGTGTTGGGTCACGGATTTTTCAAACATCAGGGAAGATCCATATTTTCGGGTACCGAAATTCTGATTTTTGAGTTCTTCTTCAGACATATAGATATTGGCATCCGAGTACACCCGCCGGGCAAGAAAATCATAATCCGTGACACCCAGAACGGCATCATATCCAATGCCGGACACTTCAGCATTCAGATAAAGCCTGCGGTTGGTTCCCAGCCAGTTGCGGTCACCGGCGGACACGGCAAGATATGCATCTTTGGACGTATCATACCCGAGGCTGGTTTCCAGAAAATACGGATTTTTTTCTTCCACTTGTGCTGTGAAAAAAACCTGATCCAGTTTTTCCTGAACCCCGATGGTTTTGAAATTTACCCGTTCCAGGCACTGAAGATCCCTGACATCGTTTTGCAGGGTCAAAAATCCATCCAGAGAGACAGGGTCCCCTTGTTCCAGGGTATTGTGCCGGAGGATGACCTCCTCTTTGGTATCAAAATTACCGAACACCCAGACCCCGCCCACGGTGGCCATCTGATCGGGTGTCACCTGGAAAACCACTTTGCAGTCTTTGCCGTCGGCTACAACCCGGGGGGTGACTTCCGCATAAATATACCCGCGCTCCCCTAAAAGAGAAAGGATCTCGATCCGGTCCTCATCCACCCGGGAGGGCAGATAAAATTCATTTTCCCGGGTTTTGATGGTCTGGTGAAACACGGCCGGGTCGATGTCTTTTGGCATCCCCTCAAAAACCACCTTTGTGACCTGTTTGCGATATCCTTCCGTCACATCAAACACCACATCCGCAAGGTGCCGGTTTTTATCCTCCTGTTCTTTCCAGGTCACATCCGCAGTGACCCGGGTATCTTCAAATCCCTGGCTGTTATAAATATTTTCCAGGGTCTGACGATCCGACTCCGGCATGTTTTCAACCAGCGGCCCGTCATAGAACAGGCTTTTTTCCCGGGTATTGAGATGGGAGGACAGGGATTTTTCATCCAACGCATTCACCCCTTTGATCATGGTGGTGTCCACCAGATACCGGGTGTTTTCATGGATCACGATCTCTATATCCCGCACCCGTTTCTGGTCTTGCGTCCCGCTTTTCGCCGTGAAATCCACTTCACAATCCCTGTAACCGGCTTTTTCATACCGCTCCCGGATTGCTTTGATGCTGCGTTTAAGCCCGAAATCATTTCGGTTTCCCTTTGACCAGATAGTCAGATCCTTTTTCAGGGTCCGGTCGCTGAATTCCTTGTTTCCGGAAAAAGACACCCGGTATTTCGGCCCTTCATCGATGTGAATCGTCAATCGGCTGATTTTTTGTTCCATGTCCGTGTGCAGGTCAGAGGTCACCGTGGCATCCACAAATCCTTTTTTCCGGTAAAACGACAGCAACTCTTTGACATCCGCCGCCACTTCGGACGAAACAGTTTTGCTGCCTTTGCTCCAGAAAAACAACGGCAGTTGATAGGATTTCATGCGCATTTTCAACCGGGTATCGGAAAATGTCCGGTTCCCTTTGATCTCAATGTCAACGGTTCTGAGGGGCACATTTTTTTCCACGTCAATGAATACGTTTTTTTCCAGATGTCCCGCTGTTTCCGTGCGAATATGAACCTGGGCATCCACATACCCTTTTTCCTTCATCACAGATTCCACGGCCTGGATATTTTTCTTTACCTGATCCTCAAAAAACGGCCCTCCGACCCTGTAATCCGTGGCCCGGACAATGGACTGACTGAAAACAGGAAACGCCCCGGTCACCTGGATGCGTTTCACCTGCGCCACGGGAGTCAACTGAAAAATCAGGGAAATGGATTTTGCATCCAGGTCCGGATCCGGTACGTGAATGGCGCTGAACTGCCCGGACTGTTTCAAGAGTGAAAGCGTGGTGTTCAAGGCTTCGGCATCCAACGGGTCTCCGGGTTGCAACTGAATCATTTGGACGGCCATGGAGAGCAATTTCGCCTGCCGTTCCCGGGTCCCGCCCTGGATGTCCACATCAATTTTTTCAATGACCGGGTGGGTTGTTTCAGCCTGGACTGAAGCGATCCACCCGGTCATTGCCGGGATCAACCATAAACACAGCATCACCCGACTGACGGTCATTACACATTGTCTTATTTTATCCATGGTTTTTAATGATTTCATCTGATCTATCTGAACTCCAGTTTCAGGGTGATTTCGGTTCCAAAATCCCCTTGTGAATCGTTAAAAGCCCTGAGTATGACATTTTCCAGCATTTTATATTCCGCTGAATTGGTATGAACGGTTTCCTGGTCTTCGGTTTCCATGGAATAAATCACCTCCAGCCGTTCCGACAATTTCTTGCCCATGGTGACACTGACATTGCCCCCCTGCCCGTCCGATTCGTCATACCCGAGCTTGAATGTATCCAGGGGGGTGGATGATGACACTTCCTTGCCGATCATTTCCGATGCCTTGTCCGCCAGAATACCGGTATAGGATCCACCGCCCTGACCCAGTTCCTGTGTGGTCTTGCCGATGATCAGCAATGACAGGATATCTTCATGGGTTTCTGCAGGATCGGCATATAATTTAAACCTGAAGTTGTCCATTTTCCCGCTGACATCCATATAAATGACCCATTTGCGAATGGCTGTGCTGGCCTGAAGGGTGATTTTCGGATCGATTCTGAATGGATCCACAAAATCGATGATTCCTTTTTCAATTTCGAACTGGCGCTTATGATAGACCACAGTTCCTTCCGCAATATCGGCCCTTCCCGTGAGCACGGGCTGACGAACGGTACCGGTAATTTTCAGGTCCGGCGCCACCATGATAAAGGCCAGATTGTTGTCCAGTATAAACGGATCTTTATAATTCACGTCAATGTCCAGGGTCGTTTTTTCAAAAAAAGAAGGCTCACCGCCGGGTTTCGAGGACATGTCAACCGGCCCGGCACTGCCCATTTTCCGGCTTTCCAGGGCCTCGGCCAGATCAAAATCAAAATCTTTGTAAAATTCGCCGTGAATCAATTGCACAGAACCGGTCACCCGGGAGTTCTCCCGGGTGCCGGAAAATGTCAGATCCGTGTTAAATGCCGCATCCAGAGTATCTTCAATGGATACGGCCACATGGTAAGCCCGGACCCTTGCCTGGCCGGTTACCGGCATAAAATTTTCCAGCCCCAGGTCCCCGGATATATCCAGGGTTCCCTGGCCAAGCTTTGCTGACATAGACTCAATTTTTAATTGATCATTGGACAGCGTCACCATTCCATTGAAATTCGATACCGTCAGGCCGGCTTCCGGAACCGGATAATACAATTTGTCCAAAACGATTCCGGCATTGATCTGTGGATCATGAAATGATCCGGCCACATCGGCATCCAGTTGCAGGGAACCGGCGGCCGGTTTCAGTTGTTCTGTAATCTGCGGCGGCAGGTCCATATTTATCCGCCCTTTGGATTCGATCTGTCCGTCAACATGTCCTGTGATACCGAAAATTCCCGCCGCAGTGACAAACGGGTCCAGCCGTGTGGCAGAAAATGTCGCTGTGACATCAAAGGCCGAAGTTTCCGGATTGAATGATGCGCCCAGATGAATGCTCTGGTCCAGGGTCAACTGCAAATCCAGGCCTTTTTCATCCAACCGGTTCAACCCCAGATCCGCCTGAACGGTTTTGACCGGAATCATCCCCCCGGATTCTGCGGTTGACGCATCATTGGAATCGGCTGCATGGGTATGCAAAAGATCCAGGTGCACATCCTTGAAAGACAACCGTCCGTTCAGATCTGAAATTTCAGGCACCAAGGATTCCGGATGCCAGGACAGGTCTGTCAGGCTTATGAGTGCATTGACATCCGGCTGATCAGCCATACCCGATATATCCGCTTTAATGGTGATCCCCCCTTTGGCCGCAGCCAAATGGGTTTCAAGGGGTGCGGTCACATCCCCGGGCAGGGTGCCCCCGGACCGGACCCAGCCTTCCACGCCGCCGCTGACACCGGTGATGCCCACAGCTGTCAGCAACGAACTGAAATCCCCGGCCTTGAAATCAATATCCAAGGTATATGCCGATTTTTTCATATCCAGCACACCGGAAATGTCAGCCAGATTTTCCAGAAACAGGGAAAACCGATGATTATTCAGATCGACCATCGCTTCCAGGTTCTGCCGGGGAATCGTGATCTCTTTGACCCCAGCAATGGCAACTGCGGTGCCCATGTCATAGTCCACATGGCTTTTCAGATCAAATGCCACATGGGTATCCAGAAACTGCGGATCCACATCCAGGTCTGACCGGGCCAGCAGGGTTTCCGGCAGAATATTTCCCATGGTTTTCAAGGAGGCCCGGATTCTTTTTTTAAGCGCAAATCCGGTATCAAACAGATCGGCATCCCCTGACACAGCCAGATCCAGGCCCGGACCCTGAACCGTGAAATCCGTGAGCGTCGCCCGTCCTTTTGAATCCAGGTTCCCCGTGAGATCCACCTGATTCACAAGAATACCGGCCGCTGCCAACTCCCGGCCGGCCAGGGTAACACTGATATCCGGCCCGCTTATGGAGCCGGTGGCCTGAACGGCCGCTTTCACCCGGCCTTTGGCCGGAGACAGCCCAAACGTCTGGGTGACCGCATGCAGATCATCTGAAGACACGGTAAGGGACACGTCCAATATCTGGTCTGCCAGATGATATTTTCCAGATGCCAGCACCTGGGCCGGCCGGGTATCCACAGACAATTGATCCAGGGTCAGCAGCTGGCTGTCCATATCTCCGGCCACCTCAATATCCAGATCCAGAGGATCGATTTCCGACTCATCCTGTTTCAATCCTTTGAAAACGGCAGTCAGCTCATACCCGGCCGCCAGGGTATCCACGGAAATACCCCGGCCCTGGATTTGGCCCCGGGATGAAAATTTGCCTGAAAACCCGGGAACCCATGGGGCCAGGTGCTGAAAATCCCCTTCTGTCTGGTTGAATGACAAGGCATAATTCAATTGCTCGAAATCCTGGGCCGGACCCAGAAATCCATCCGGGAACACCTGGGACAGATTCGTTGATCCGGAAAATGCTGCCTGGATTCCCAGCAGGTCGGCCCGCCCCTGTTCAAGGTGCAGGACCCGGTTGGCCAGATTCATGGCAATATCCAGGCTGCCATCCTTTATATCCGGGGCCATGGCGAGCTGCTGCCCTTTGATCCGAACCTGAACGGCCGGATCGTTGACAGATCCTTTTCCGGCCACTGACACATGGACATTCCCGCCCAGATCAGGGATGTCCGGGGATATTTGAGAAACGGCAGCCAGGTCGGTTGTCAGATCGGCTGTCAGATCAATTTGCGGATGATCAAACAGATCTTTGACAGAACCGGATGCGGTCAGCACTCCGATGGCTGAATCCAGGTCCATGTGAAATCGGCCTGATTTTTTTTCCTCCACTGAAGCGGTAACAGTTAAAGATCTGGCATCCATGGTTTTTCCGGCGCCGGAATAACCCATATCCCTTACCTTCAGGGTCACTGCCCCGGACATACGATGTAAATCCACATCCGTCACGGCTATTTCCAGCGACCCCAAGGCAACCGTGTTCACAGGATCTGAAAATGACACGGCACTGCGGGTGATCTGTGCATTTTTGATTTGCACGTTCAACGGCAGGGCCGCCCCGGACGTCTTTGTTTCGGGAACCGCATCCGGGGTGTCTTCTCCGGCCCCAAGGGCATCCAGAATATTCAACCCGCCGGCCCCATCTGAAACCAGATCCAGGTGAAGCCCATCAATCTGAAAATGCCTGACCTCCAACACCTTGTCAAACAATGCGCGCCAGCGGATCTGAAGATCCAGTGAATCAAATACCAGACACAAATTTCCCTGGGAATCTCTCAGCCGGATATCTTCCAGCCGTATCAATGCGCCGTCGACCAATACCTTTATCTGTCCGGCGGATATCGTGCCGGGAATCCGGGCATTGATCTGATCCACCACCAGATTCCGGGCATGATCCGTGCGGCTGTATCCGTAAATGCCGGCCATCAGAACTCCTATGCACACCAGAACGCCGGCCCCGGCAATTGTTATTTTTTTTTTAATACTCAAGTCGCTCCTTAGTATTTCTGTCTTTCTTTTAAACCGTTTGGTTCTTAACACATCCTTAAATTATACCATATCCCTGAAAAATATCCCAACAGCAAATCAGAGACAGACTTGACTTAAGCGACAATGCACATGTGCCGGTCATCTTAAAACAGTACCGCCCCAAGACAATTGTTTATTTTATAAACCAGAAAGAGGGCAAATAACATCGCTTGACGCAAGAAATCTTCATAAGTATTATCATGGTAGAATATTAAACAGGATTACCATAAATGCATACCCAGAAGATTGCCATCACCATGCCCACAGACCTGATTGCAGTTATTGACGAAATCAGCCGGCTGAAGGGTATGTCCAGAAGTGGATTCATTTCCGCCGTTTTGAAAGAAAAAATCGCTTTAGAGAAAGAAAAAACAGGTAAAAAATGAATACGACCGGATCTTTTCAGATGAAACCATCCAGGAAGAGCAGCTGGAATGGACCCGCTGGTTTGAGCAGACCGGTTCCCGGGAGGGACGGGAATGGTGATCCGGAAAGGATCGCTTTACTGGGTGGATTTTTCTCCGGCCAAGGGGTCTGATCCCATGGGAAAACGACCGGGGCTTGTCCTACAGAATGATCTGCTCAATGACAGCAAATTGAATACCGTTATCGTTGCCGCCATCACGTCGACAATGAAATTTGGTGAACTGCCGGGAAACGTGAGCCTTCACAAAGGCGAAGCCAACCTGCCCAGACCGTCCGTGATCAACATGACCCAGATCAAAACCGTGGACAAACGCAGCCTCAAGGAAAAAATCGGCACCCTGTCAAAAGATCGAATGGCCCAGGTCCATGACGGATTGAACCTCATCATGGACCTGTCGGAATCGCTTTGTTGACGTTAACACACTTTCTTTTCAGCCCCTGCTCCAGCCATCGAAGCCAGGGGATTTTATCTAAAACCTATTTATGGGTACGGGTCTTCTGGGTATCGTAAACCGGAAATTTGACCACGGTTGCCGTAAAGGGGCCGTTTTCAGCGTCAACCTGAAGTCTGGTCCCGATGGCGGCCACTTCCGGAAGCAGGCGGACCAGGGCCAGTGATTTTTTCATCCGGTGAGAATAGGCCGGCTTTTCATTGACAGTGCCAACCTCTTTTCCATCGATCATCAGACGTTCTCCGCCGGACAGGGCCTCATCCAGGTCCACCTCGATGCCGCACAGCCGGAACCGCTCGTTTCCTTTGGCCGCCAAAAGCGCTTCTTTCCCGCGGAAATCTTCCTTGTTTTCATGGACGGCCCAGCCCATATTGACTTCCCAGGGGGTGTTTTCCATCAGGTCAAACCGGCGCCACAGCAATGCGGCCTCCATGCGCACCGGAAAGATGCTGGCAATGGAACAGGGCATGACCCCCATGTTTTTGCCATAGTGCAGAATATTGTCCCAGATGTCACAGGCCAGGTGGGGATCCACAAACATTTCATACCCCCGTTCTCCGGAAAATCCCGTCCGGGACAACAGGCACGGGCATCCGAAAACCGTGGTTTTTTCATGGTGAAAATATTTCATGGCCGGCAGATCGACGGGGGTATGGGGATCCAACAGTTCCAGGGCTTTGGGTCCCTGCAGGGAAATCAGATGAAGCCCGCCGTCGTATTCCACTGAGGCGTCTTTCCCTTCAGCCGAGGCTTCGGCCATGGTCCGGGCACAACCATCTCCGTGCACCACCAGGTATTCATCATCCCCCAGGTTGAACACGATGCCGTCGTCACAGATCACCCCGGTTTCTCTGAGAAACGGGCCGTATTTGGACTGGCCCGGCGACACCCTGGTGACATCAAAGGTGACGGCATGGTTCAATACCGCTGCCGCATCCGGCCCGGTGACACGGAATTTCAAAAAGGCTGTGAAATCGTACATGCCGGCAGCATCCCGAACCGCGTCATGCTCGTCCCTGGGATCCGTGTCATAGGTCATGGGAACCCCCATCCGGATATATTCTTCAAATTTGCCCCCCAGATCCTTGTGGCGGGCCGTGAGTGCGGATGTTCTCGTTATTTTTTTCATGCTTATCTCCTCAGTATTTTTATTGATAGTCGATGAGAATTTCGGCCCGGAAGGGACCGGAACCCCTTATTAACTTTTTTTGATTCATTCTTTGGCCCGGTCCTTTCTGAATCCTTTCACCATGGATACCATCATGGCGATCATCACCAGGGTGAAGGGCAGCGCACAGACAATGGACGCGGTCTGAAGGGCTTTGAGGCCGTCGCTCTGCAGCAGGATAATAGACAAAGACCCCAGGACCACACCCCAGACGATCTTCATGCCGGCCTTGGGTTCCAACTCCCCTTTGGACATCAGCATGGCCACCAGAAACGAGGCGGAATCCGCCGAGGTGATTAAAAAGATAATCAAGCTGACAAAAATCATGATGGATGCCAGAAATCCGAACGGATAAGCGGTCAGCAGCATAAAGATACCGGACCCCATGTCGGCCTGTACCGCTTTCCACAGCTCCACGGCACCGGACCTTTCCGCCAGGATGGCGGCCCCGCCGAAAATATCAAAGCAGATAAACATCACAATGGATGGGATGAGCACCACCCAGAGGATAAATTCCCGCACCGTCCTGCCCCGGGAAATTCTGGCGATAAATCCGCCCACAAACGGGACCCAGGCGATCCAGAACGCCCAGTAGAACACCGTCCACCATCCCAGCCATTTGCCGTCAAACGCCTGGTCCATGGAATCACTCCAGAAGGTCATGGTGACAAAATTGGTCAAGTAATGCCCGACAGAATCGGTGAACAGATCCAGTAGCTGAAGGGTGGGTCCGGCAAAAAAGATAAATGCAATAACCGCAAACGCCAGCCAGAGATTGATGAGACTCATATATTTGAGGCCCCGCTTCAGGCCGGAGACCGAAGAAGCAATATACGCCGCCATGAACAGGATAAGAACAAAAACGGTCACCCCCGGGGTCATTTCAATGCCGGTAATATGGGTCATACCAAACTTGATGGACAGAATCCCCAGCCCCAAGGCTGTGCTGATGCCCGCGATGGTGGCAAAGGCCGTGACCAGGTTGGCGAGTTTGCTCCACGGGCTGGTTTCTGTTTTTTCCCCCAGAATGCCGTACAGGGAGGTGGCAATGGTCATGGGCTGGTCATGTCTGAAGGAGAAATAGGCAATCCCCAGGCCGCCTACTGCATACAGGGACCAGGGATGAAATCCCCAGTGCAGGTAGCTGATCTGCAGGGCCACGGGTACGGCCTCTGCAGATCCCGGTTCCGCTCCGTAAGGGGTCTGCATGTAGTGATACAGGGGTTCGGCAATCCCCCAGAAGATAAATCCCAGACCAATTCCCGCACTGAACAGCATGGCCAGCCATGCCATGGTGCTGAATTCCGGTTCATCATCATCTTTGCCCAGTTTCAATTTGGCATAGGGCCCGGCTGCGGCCCACAGGGAAAACCCCAGACAGGCTGCGGTAAACAACAGATAATACCAGGTAAAGTGAGTGGTGATGAATGCCTGCAGGACCTGAAGTGCCGCGGCCAGCCGATCCGGCGCCATGACCCCCAGCCCCGCGATAATGATGAAAATGACCAGGGTAATCCAGAATAACTGATGATCCGTTTTTCCCAGAAAACGTTCCAATACACTGCCCGGCTTTTCATCCCGGGTCAGCATATCACTGCGGTCTTTTGCTACAGATGTTTGTTCCATTTTTTCCCCCTTAAATAATCGATTGTTTTTGTCATGATTATTTTCCTTTTTCCACATAAGCGCTGAGGTCCTTTTCTATGGCCGGATCCATATCCGGCTTGACATAGGATTCAAGCCGCTTTTTGACATATTCAGATGCCCGGCCAACAATATTTCCGTTATCTTTTGCTTCCCAGTCTTCATACGTGCTTTTCCGGGTCAGCTGAGAGGGAAAAAAAGCGGTGCGGCAGTGTTTCGCAGTTTCCGGCTGCATCATGTAACTTCCGTTGCTGCCCACCCGGTGGATCAGTTCGGTGTTGATACTTTCCGCCGTGATCTCCAGGGGGGTTACCGCTTTTCGGATCATGCCGCACACCTCTTCGTCGATCACAAATTTTTCAAAGCTGGTGGCGGCATATGCCCCCAGAATACCGCAGGACTGGTGGATGAAATGCACCCCGGACAGCACCGGAGCCAACATGAGCAGGGCCGATTCCAGTCCTGACTGGGCATTGATGGAATAGGCATCGGTCAGGTTCCCCCCATACCTGCAGGGCAGTCCATAGTGATCCGCCATCTGTGCGGCAATTCCCACAAGCTGAAGGGATTCAGGCCCTCCCAGGCTGACCCCGCCGGTGCGCATATCCGACGCGCAGGAAGTGCCCCCGGTGACACAGGGAACACCCGGATGAATGAGCTGGGCCAGAACAATTCCGGACAGGCTTTCCGCAAGTTCAAGAGCGGCGGTTCCCGCAATGCTGATGGGACCCGTAATGCCGGCAAGCACCATGGATGAAATCAGCAGGGCCTGGCCGTGTTTAGCAAACGCCATCAGTCCTTCCAGGGTATCTCCGCTGTAGGACAGCGGTGATAACGGGTTGACCGAAACAATGGATACTGGGTGTTCCAGGTGTGTGATGTCCTGACCCCATACAATGGATGCCATCCGGGCCATCTCCTGTCCGTTTCTTTTCAGACAAGGATTGGATATCAACGGCATGTCCGTCAGGGTCAGGCACGCGGCCAGAGTCCGGGTATCCGCCTCTTCCGAAGGGTATTCGGCCGGAACGGCCATGGAGCCGGCCACCAGATTCAGATATGGGGAGGTCTGCACCAGTTTGCAGAAATTTTCCTGATCCTTCAGGGTCCCGGTCCGGCGCCCCCCGTCGGCATCGATCACGAACGGGGCGGCCCAGGCCGGGCCGAACGCAAAATGGTCCCCGCCGATACGTACATTGTTTATGGGCTTTCTGGCCTGGATGGTAAATTCTTCAGGCACGGTTTTCAGCGCGTCGAGCACCTGTTTCTCTGTCAGAAATACCTTTTCTCCATCTGTTCTGACTCCGTGGCGTTTAAAGATCTCTACCGCTTCAGGCGCCTTGAAAGACACGCCCGTGTTGCCCAGGATCTGCATGCAGGCATCATGGACGGTCTGAATCTCTTTATCAGTGAGGGGTTGTAATCGATTTTTCATGATAAATTATCTCCTCTTTGTTTACCGGTTGTTCATTTGACAACCCAATATGAGCAATTGATGTGCCAGTGCAGCCCTTTTTAAAAAAATGCTTTTATTTCAAAAGTTTAACTTGAATCTGCCGGCCGGACTCTATGACCGAACCACTCTGTGATTGAGAAAATCCTTAAAAGTTTGAATGGAAAATTGAGAAAATTATCAAATCATGGACCCGCCTCAGCGCTGATGATCCGGAAAAATCCTGTGATAAAGGGACATTTCATTAATTTAAAACCATGGCGGTTTGTGGTATGGATATTGGAAGAACAGGTTCAGTGAATTGAACGTCAGGAGCGCCGCATGAATAACAGACAACCCATATTTCGTTTTTTTGCCGTCACAGGGTTGATCATTTTTTCAATCCTGGGGCAGACCGGTTTCTGTGAAAACTCCATTCTTTCTGCCGCAGTGCCTCAGTTGACCCCGGAGGAACAGGCCTGGCTCTCCCATCATGACGGCCGTATCCGCCTGGCCCATACACCGGACTGGCCTCCCATGGATTTTTTGGATGAAAGCGGCACCCCCACGGGGATGGCCGCGGATTATGTCCGTGTGATCGAAAAAAAACTGGATTTCAAATTCAGGATGGTGCCGGTTAAATCCTGGAGCGAGATGCTGGCACGCGCCAGGGAAGGCACCATCGATGTGATCAGTGCCGGACAGGAGACCGAGGACCGGAAAAAATTTATGACCTGGTCCACGCCGTTTCTGAATCTGAAAACCACCATTATTGTCCGAAAACAAAACACCATGAAGCTCTGCCTGGATCAGATGCGGGGAATGAGAATCGGAGTGGCCCGGCAGTATGCCGTGGGGGAATTTATCCGGCAGCAGTATCCATACCTGACCATGGTGGATGTATCCAATCCCCTGGAAGGCATTCGAATGGTATCTTTCGGGGAACTGGATGCCATGATTACCGAAGTCCCCAATGCCCTGTACATCATTGAAACCGAAAAAATCACCAACCTGCGCCTGGCCGGGGACACCGGGTTTGAATTGAAACACGGCATGGGAATCCGCAAAGACTGGCCTGTCTTCAGCCGTATCATTGAAAAAACTCTGGCATCCATTACTCAAGACGAACACAATGACATTTACCGCCGCTGGGTGAAACTGCATACCCAAAGCGTTTTCCAGACCCGGACATTCTGGTACTCGGTGCTGGGAACGGCTGCGGTGATCATGCTGGTTATGGGAACTGTGGTCACCTGGAATATCCAGCTCAAGCGCCAGGTGAATCAGCGCACGGAAGCGCTTCGGCGTAACGAAACAGGGCTGGAGGCCCTGCTGGCCCTCAATGAACAGCCCCATGGTTCCATTCAAGCCATCGTTGAATTTGCCTTCCGCCAGATGCTGGAACTGACCCAAAGCCGTTTTGGATACCTGTCTTTTCGGAACCAGGACGGCATCACCCATGTGCTGGATTCATCAAACTCTGAAAACGGAAAACAATTTTATACTCTGGAAAAAAGCAAGGGCTTTACAACAGGCACCAAAGGGTTGTGGGGGGATGCGGTCCGGCTGAGCAGGCCGGTCATCTCCAATGACTATGCGGTATCCAATCCAGACTGCCGGGGACTGCCCGAAGGCTGCAAACATATCACGCGGTACATGAATGTGCCCATCTTCAAGGATAATGAGATCGTGGTGCTGGCCGGCATGGGCAACAAACCCACGGACTATACCGCCTCTGACCTGCGACAGCTCAGTCTGCTGGCCCATGGCATGTGGCGGATGATCCAGCGGAAAACAGCGGAACATGCCATGTTGAAAAGCGAAAAACGATTCAATGATTTGGTGGAACACTCCCCCAACGCCATTGCCATTGTCCGGGAGAACCAAGTGGTGTACAAAAACGCCAACCATACCGCTTTAATCGGGGACCTGAACCTGCTGGATCCATCCAAAGTCGAGAGACTCCACCCGGATGACCTGCCCGGAGTCATTTCCTTTTTTGACCAGATCGTCAGAAATGATCTGACCCATTCCGAGGTGGCGTTCCGGTTTTTTAGAGAAAAACCCGGTTTGGGTAAAGGCCGCATGAAATGGGTATCCTGCATTGCCACCCCCATTGAGTACAATGACCGGGATGCATTTCTGCTGATTTTCATTGACATGACCGAAGAAAAACGGCTGCAGCACCTGTTGACCATACAGGACAAAATGGCATCACTGGGTCAGGTATCTGCCGGCATTGCCCATGAAATTCGAAACCCCCTTTCAGGCATCAACATCCATCTGGATATCATTGAAAAATTTTTTCATGACCCGAACAAGGCTGATAAAACCGTTACTTCCATTCAGGCGGTCCGGTCCGCTTCCCACAAAATCGAACTGGTGATCCGGCGGGTCATGAATTTTGCCAAACCCACGGAACCCCGGTTTGACCGAATTCAAATCAATGATCCGGTCAAAGAGGCGATCAAACTGACTCGGGTGACATTGAACAAAAAAGGAATTGATATTATAGATGACCTGGAAGACGGCCTGCCGGAGTGTTTTGCCGAACCCCACCTCATGGAAGAGCTGATATTGAATCTGATCAACAACGCCTCGGACGCCTTTTCCGGCATCAAAAGCAACGGGGTGATAAAAGTGACATCCACCTGCCGGAACCACCGGATCCGCCTGACAGTCGAGGACAACGGCCCCGGCATTGACCAAAACCAGAAGCAAAAAATTTTCGACCCGTTTTTTACAACCAAGAAAAACAGCACGGGTATCGGTTTGAGCCTCTGCCACCGGATTGTCACCGATCACCGGGGAGAATTGACGGCCGGCGAATCAGAACTGGGCGGGGCCGCATTCACGATAGAAATTCCGGCTCAACCGGTTTGACCCGCCTGCATCAGGAGGAACCATGTCAGACAACACCCTGTTCATCGTGGATGATGAAAAAACCATTCGGGACGGGATTAAAGCGTTTTTCGAGGATGAATACCGGATATTTGCGTATGATTCAGCCGAAACAGGGCTGGATGCCCTGCAAGTGTACCACCCGGACCTGGTGCTTCTGGATATCGGCCTGCCGGGAATGAACGGCATAGAAGCTTTGAAGCATATTCGAGCCGTGCGCCCCGATGTGCTGGTGGTCATGATCACCGCCTATGAGGATATCACTTCGGTGATTGAATGCATGAAGCTGGGTGCCTATGATTACATTGTCAAGCCCCTCCACATGGAGGGGCTCGGGGTGACCATTGCCAATGCCCTGGAAACCCTGCGGCTCAGAAAAGAGATCAAATCCCTTCAGGAAAATCAGCTCCGGGATCAGGCCCCTTTTTTTATCGGCGAAAGCCAGGTGATCCACGACATCATGGCGTATATCGAAAAGGTGGCGAAGAGTCCAGACACCCCTGTGCTGATACAGGGGGAAACCGGAACCGGCAAGGAACTTATGGCCAGTACGATCCATCACCGAAGCCCGAATTTTGCCGGCCCGCTTATAACTGTCAATTGCGCGGCCATCCCCGGTGAACTGATTGAAAGTGAGCTGTTCGGTTATGAAAAAGGGGCGTTCAGCGGTGCCAGTGCCACCGGTAAAAAAGGGCTGATTGAAATGGCTGACAAAGGCACTTTGTTTCTGGATGAGATCGGTGACCTGAGTCTGGATGCCCAGGCCAAACTGCTCAGGTTCATGGAGCAGGGAGAATTCTACAAAGTAGGGGGAACCCGCAGGAAGAAAGTGTTCACCCGGGTCGTCTCCGCCACCAACAAGGACCTGGAAATGATGGTGGAAACCAATCAGTTTCGAGAAGATCTTTACTACCGTATCAGTGTGGTCAAAATCCAGGTGCCGTCTCTTAGCCAGCGGCCCGAAGATCTGAAATTGTTTGCGGATTATTTTCTGAAACTGTTCAATCAGAAATTTGACCGGAACCTGATGGGGATCAGTCCGTCCGCATGGGCGTTGATGGAAACCCATCCCTGGAAAGGGAATGTCAGGGAGATGAAAAACATAATGGAAAGTGGGGTTCTCACCGCCGAAGGACCCGAGCTGACACCCGGGGACCTGGGATTGGATGGCAGGAATTCCAGGAAAGCGGAAAGACACCAGTCCCTACTGCCATTGAAGCCACTAACCCAGGAAGGGGTGGACCTGAACGCCATTCGCTTCCGCCTGGATGCCTTTTATTTCACCCAGGCCATGAAACTGGCCGACGGCAATGAAAGCCGGGCCGCAAGACTGCTCAACCTGAAACACCATGTCTTCCGATATCAGTACAAACAGTTTCTGGCGCAGCAGGAAAACACCTGAATTGACGAAGAACCTCAATCAACAGGGTCACTGGTCCCTTTATCATCAATCAGTTCCAGCAGGACCCCGTTCATTTTTTTAGGATGGATAAAGGAAAACTCGCCGTCACGAAACGGCCTGGCCCCGCCAATGAATGGATAGTCTTTTTCTTCCAGCTCGGCCATGGCCTCCCGGGTGTTGGCCACATTCAAACTGACCACCATCACGCCTTCGCCGTTTTTTTCGATGAATTTTGCCACATCCCCGTCCGGGGTCAACGATTCCATGAGTTCAAACCCCACCTCACCAACCCAGTATCGCACCACCTTGATTTTTTCCGGCTCATCAACGTAGGCATCATCGGGCCCGGTTTTTCCCAGGACCGGTTCCCAGATTCTGCGGGCCTGATCCAGATCCTTGACCGCAATGCAGATGTGATCGATTTTGTTGATTTTCAATTCATGCCTCCCGGGCAAAAGATGTCATCCCACTGCTCCAGGAAGCATCCTTTTTTTTCTGTTTTCTTCAGGTAAAAATATTACCGGGTTATCGGCTGTTTGACAAGCGTTGTCTATATATATGGCACACTCGGCCGTATTCGCTACAGACTGACGACTGACTGAATCAAGCATATGGAGTCGATCACTGTATCTGGGTGACAGTTGTCATGGGAGACCCTGGCGGTCCACTTGGCCCTTTGAATTGTAAAAAAACCCCTTCCGGCACGGAGAACCAGTAATCGCTCTTCCAGAAGTGTGACAAAAGCCCTGTCAACGACAGCTTGATTCTCACTGCCTTTTTCATGACCCCATTCACATCGATCGTTTCCGATCCTTGTTTGACTGCTTTGATTTTATGGACAGTCAGTGTGTCGGATCGGATGGTCCAGAACACTGTTTCCCGGTCCGTCGATACAGCAAACCCGCGTAAAGACAGTGAAGATGCCTGATACCAGTCAGTACCGTCGATTGGTATCGTCTTGTTCACAGGATCTCCCCGAAACCGCCCGGAAATGGAGATGGACGCTCCTGTTCGCACAGCAGTGAAATCAGACAGACCGTTTTTTTCCGTCACATGCCAGCGATGTGTATCGTAATCCAGGCCGGTCGTTGTGACATGGCGCTCAAACGGCGACAAATAGGTCAGAATGAATGTATCCGCTTTTTCCAGGGTCCATGTGACCTTTTTGACCGCTTCCCCGGTCTGCTCGATGTAGGTGTGAGTTTCATGGGGATGGGATGATGCGGCCGGAGCGGCCCGGACAATCAATAAGCCGCAACAGGCTGATACCACGCACAATATCCAGAAAGACAAGCAAAATAGTTGTTTCATATCCGGTAAGAATATCATTCAACTATTTGCACACAGTTACATTTCCATTTGCTTTGTATTTTTAACCGCGCTCCCGGACAAACCATCACCCGATGTGCGGATTCAGGGTCCACTTGATATACCAGCCATTCTCATCCCGGTCCAGGCACACAATGCCGGAATTCTGGAACCGGATGACGTTCAGGTCCGGGTTCCCGGCCGTCAGAAAGGAGACCAGCCGTTCCATATAGGGCAGATGCCCCACGATCATGATATTGGATTCCGGATCGATCCGTGTCCCCAGATCCGCGACATCGTCGATGGGACCGATGCCGTCCACCTGTTCCAGGGGTGCATCCTTCTTCAAAATATCCCTGAAAATTCCTGCGGTCTGTTCAGCCCGGGTTTTGCCGCTGTGCACGATTTTGGACACCGGCACCTGGTACATCTTTGCCACGTCGGCAATTTTCATGGTTTCCTGCCGGCCCGTGTCAGACAATCCTTTGGCCGGGTCCTTTTCCTTTGGCAAACTTTTTCCGTGCTGTACCAGATACACCGCCATGAAATCCTCCTTTTTCCGATTTTTATTCGATTCCAAATCTTAGCGGGTTATCGGCTGTTTGACAAGAGATGGCGCTATTATCAAAAAAACGGACTCCTTTCTATCCGGAATCCGATGGAATATCCCTTTACATGCCCGGAAATTGTTGATAAGCAGTTTTTCATTCAGGCGCTGCCGGATCAAAGATGGACAAACAAATCAAAATTCCATCTTTGACTGCATATACAAGGAGCAATGTCCTATGCCAATAATGGATTCCAAGGTCAGCTATGGCTGAAAACTGGTCAGAACATGAAGTACAGGCCGCGGTTGAGGACTATTTCAACATGCTCCGCCTGGAGCTGACCGGTCAAAAGTTTAACAAAACTGAGCATCGCCGGACGTTGTTAAAACGATTGAAAAAACGATCCCACGGATCTATTGAACTCAAACACCAAAATATTTCCGCAGTTTTGATTGAAATGGGGATCCCATACATTGATGGCTACAAGCCCCGCTCAAATTATCAGCGAAGTTTACTGCCGAACGTTATAACCGATTTTCTCGTCAATTACCCCGAATTTCAGACTTTATTTCAAGAAGATTCTCAGATGGTACCTGCCATACCAACAGTAGAAGATTTTCTGGCAGCAATGGAATCACCGCCAAAAAGAGAAGAAAAAACTAATTCCGTCGGCGTCGCAGAACACAGTAAAATTTTCAATCCAGTGGGTGTAAATTATCTGGAAAAAGAGTCAAGAAATCAGTCTCTTGGGAATGCCGGCGAACAATTCGTCATCAATTTTGAACGGGCCAGGCTGATACATGCCGGCAAAGGGTTTCTATCGGAACGTGTTGAACAAATATCCGTGACAAAGGGACCTTCTGCCGGATTTGATATTCTATCATTTGAGAAAAACGGCACTGACCGATACATAGAGGCGAAAACAACCAAATATGGCAAGAACACGCCGTTCTTCATCACACCGAATGAATTGACGTTTTCCCAAAAAAATGCGTCCCGGTATCATTTATACCGAATCTTTAAATTCCGAGAAACACCACGCTTGTTTTCTCTCCAGGGGTATCTTGAAGATCATTGTGTTCTCAACCCCTCACAGTTCCTGGCGAAACCGGCATGACCAGGGCTTTGACAATTTTTTTTAGAAATGCATCTATTTCGGCACATGCATGAACCGCTTTGTTTTCAGAACCTGGGCGATACTGTAAACACTGCATTCAACAATACAATCAACCAAAACATGAGATGAAAAATGGACCCGATGGAAATGGATCGATTGTTGAACAAAAAAGAGTTTCCCCGGTCCACCCGGTACGACACGGACTGGATGCTGGACAACCAGATGGGACCCAATGCCGTGTGGCTGGCGGAATGGCTGTGTGAGGTCCTGCCCCTGGAACCGGGCATGCGGGTTTTGGATCTGGGGTGCGGCCGGGCCATGACCAGTATTTTTCTGGCAAAGGAGTTTGACGTCCAGGTGTGGGCCACGGACCTGTGGATCACCCCGGACCACAACTGGCAGCGGGTGGTCCGGGCCGGGGTTGCCGACAAGGTGTTTCCCCTGCGGTCGGAGGCCCATGCATTCCCCTTTCCGGCAGAATTTTTCGATGCCGTGGTGTCCATTGATGCGTACCAGTATTTTGGCACGGATGTGCTGTACCTGGGATATCTGAGCCGGTTTCTTAAACCCGGCGGGATGCTGGGGGTGGTGATGCCGGCACTGATGCAGAAGATGGGGGCGGTCATCCCGGATCATCTGACCCGGCCCCAGGCCAACGGCAAGGTGTTCTGGGAAGACGGGTGCCGCAGCTTCAAAACCGCTGACTGGTGGCATAAATTGTGGGCCGGGGACAGCAGCGTCACGGATGTCCGGATGGAAACCCTGCCCGATGGCTGGCGGCATTGGCGGGATTTTGAAACCGCCCTGGAGGTGGCCGGTAAAAGCATTTTCCCGTCTGATGCCCAGGCACTGGACCTGGACCAGGGACGGTATATCGGGTTTGTCCGGGGAACGGCCCGGCGGACCCGGACCGAATCCATGAACCTGTATGACCCTGCCATCGGCGCCCGTGTAGGAGTGGACCAGTAGCCGGACCGGAATCCGGGTACCAAAAGAGCGCGTGCGGCGGTTTATCGAGGAACACCGGGAGATGGATTGATTTTAGGTGTTGGTTTTTAACTATAACATATTATAATTTTAAATTGACGATAAGCCATAACATATTATAATATAAATTCATGAAAACTATCACCTGGAAAAACAGAGCCAGGAAGCAACTGAAAAAAATTCCGAAAAACTACAGGCTCAAAATACTTGACAGTGTCTCAAGGCTGAAGGAT
This sequence comes from Desulfotignum phosphitoxidans DSM 13687, assembly GCF_000350545.1. Classification (GTDB taxonomy): domain Bacteria; phylum Desulfobacterota; class Desulfobacteria; order Desulfobacterales; family Desulfobacteraceae; genus Desulfotignum; species Desulfotignum phosphitoxidans. The sequence goes on along the minus strand of NZ_APJX01000003.1, from coordinate 428,131 downwards.
TTTCCAGCATGTGACGACCTCGACATTATACACCTGACAAACCACAGATATGGATATCGGCTGCGTATCGCCCGGTACAGGGTGTTTTTTGACAACAAAGAAACCCTTAAAATAATTGAAATTCAAGAGGTGAAAAAGCGTGATGACCGAACATACTGAAACACAAATCATTGAATACGGCGGCAAACCCGCCTTTGCCGTCATCCCCTGGGAGGAATACCAGCACCTCATCAACAACCAAATGGACCCGGACGAAGCAGACGTTGAATTCCCCCATGAAGTGGTGGCGGCAAACGTGATGGGGGACAGCCTCATAAAGGCGTGGCGGGAATACCTGGGATTCACCCAGGAGGAACTGGCCACAAAAGCCGGCATTCAGCAGCCGGCACTGGCCCGGATGGAAAAACCGGATGCCAGGCCCCGGACCGGTACGCTGAAAAAACTGGCCGAGGCCATGGGACTCTCAGTTGAGCAGTTGCGGGATTGACCAGCGAAAAAGGGGCGTTGATGAAAAATCATCCTTGGAAAGGGAATGTCAGGGAGATAAAAAAAATGAAACAGATCATAGACACTGTCTGGCATGTGGGCGACAGCGGCTGTTCAGTCTATGTGGTGGACACCGAAAGTGATGAGGGGCTGGTGCTGATCGATGCCGGCATGGATCTGGACCTGATCAAAGGGATCGAGATCAGCGGCCTGAAGTTTGAAGATATCCGGCACTGTATCCTGACCCATTGCCACATCGACCATACGGCTGCCTGTGCCGGGCTGGCAAAGCGTCTGCCGGGAATCCGGTTCTATGCCCATACACTGGATGCAGCCCCCATTGAAGAACCCGGCCATGACGGACGTACTGCGGCCGACTGGTATGGGATCTCTTATGAACCGATATCCCTGCATGAGCGATTGGACGACGACACAACACTCACCATTGGCAGCATGGATTTTCACTGCCTGCACATCCCCGGCCATACACCGGGGTCCATTGCCGTGGTGGTGGAAACGGCCGGCCAAAAAGTGCTGTTCGGCCAGGACCTGCACGGGCCTTTCAATGACGATTTCCTGTCTAACCTGGCTGATTACCGCAGATCCATGGACCGGCTGTTGACACTGGAGGCGGATATCCTGTGTGAGGGACATTACGGCATTTTTCAGCCAAAGGCGCAGGTGCGGCAGTTTATCGAGGAACACCGGGAGAGGCACCTGCGTTGAATGACACCCTGAAAAACACCCGGGTTCGAATCTGCTGTTCCATTTTTTCAGCGACTTGCCGGCATTCAAGTGCCTTGAACCGGTCAAAATCATCCGCATTTACCACCGCCTGTGATCAGACCATAAATTGAGGCCAGACGCGCTTCTGCGCCACCTGAAAGACCGTAAAACCGTTCAAAAAATCGCTGTTTACGCGTTTTGCTATTTGTGGCAAAACGCGTAAACACTGCTGGCATGTGATCGGATTCCTGCATGCAAAATATAATTATTTCCAATTGACTTTTTATGCATAATTTATTATTTTTTATGCATCAGGAGGTGTCGTATGAGAACCACTTTGGATTTACCTGAAGACTTGTTGAACCAAGCAATGCAGGTCACAAACATCAGGACAAAAACAAAAGTCATTACCGTAGCCCTGGAGGAACTGGTGAGGAAATCAAAAATTTCCGCATTGAAAAAATTCAAGGGCAAGGTGGATTTGGATATTGATCTGGATGTCTTGAGAGATCGCAACAGATGCAGACATATCTGAATGTCACACTTTACTGAGCGACAAAACCCATCGGTTTGAGCAGGACAGGTGGCGTTACGAGTAACGCCACCTTTGCAACCGTGTTTCATCCATCACATCAAGGGCATTCAGCTTTGACATAGCCCGGGTCGGAGGCGCATCACAGCGCTTTTTTCAACGCGGCCTTCAATTCGGCGATATCCTGATCATCCGGATGGCCCACGGCATCGTCCGCCTCATGGAGCCAGGGCGGGGGCGCGTCTTTTTGTTTGATCTTTTCCAGGACCTTGGGATTGACCTCGCCCTGGCAGGAGTAGGTGCCGATGACAGTGGCGCCGTTCACCAGGCTGACGGCGTATTCCATGGCCCCCCTGGCATGATCGGAGCCCTTGGCCGCCCCGTGGGTCGCAAAAAAGAACATCTTTGCAGTCGTTCTGCACGCCTTTAGAAACGCTTCAGTTTTGGGATCCGGTTTGCCTGCCTGAAGCCAGAACCCTACAGCCACCAGGTCATACGCCAGGTCTCCGGACGGGGCCTGGTCTATGGCACACAGTTCTTTTTCCCCTTCCAGGCTGTCATACACGGCCGTGGCCAGTTTTCTGGTGTTTCCGGACTGACTGGCATATACAATCAAAGATTTCATCGGTTTTCTCCTTTTGACAGGGTTTTGGCACATATTGACTCCACCGCTACAATCCGGTCGGATTCAGTCAAATCGGCCGGCTGGAGTATTATCCAGCAACATTCATGCCATAGATCTGGATCAACGGCAGGTCAATGACTGAACAATGATTCTGAACAGTGAAGGCGCCCTGAAAAAAAACCTGGATGGCCAACAACGGGAGGTCGACAAGGCTTACCGGACAGGGCCGGCGTTGTCCGGATCCGCGTACACGATCTGCATGGGCAGGCCGCAGGAATCGGTTTCCGGCACGGCCGGAAGGGAAACGAGATGATCCTTGAACAAGGCTGAGACCGCGCCGCACAGGGCATCCAGGATATCATCCACCCCGGCCTGGTTTCGGGGAAACCGCTTTGCCGCTTCCGAGAGGATGGCCGGGGAACAGGAAGCGTATCGGGACAGGATTTCCAGCCGTTCTTCCCGGCCGGCCCGATTTTTTTTGGAATGTGTCAGCGGCACAAACCGGTTCAGGGCCAGAAATCCCAGTTCCGGATGAAATTCTCTGATATCCAGCCCCCGGCCCACCCCCCGGATGAAACCATCCAGTTCCCTGATTTTGGGCATGAGGTGATAGGTCTGCTTAGACAAGCGGCGGCCGGTGACGGCCTGATTGAGATCACTGGCCGCCAGATAATCCTTTTCAGCCAGGCTCTGCCGGCAGGGGGCCGGAAATATGCTGGACCCTCTTTTTTTCAACAGTTTTCGGGCAGCTTTATCGCATTGCCGTTCATGGGGACCGTTCTCCTTCAGCCCGATGGGCATGTCGATGAACACGACGGCATCGGCGCTTTCCGGCAATTCTGTCCATTCTTCAATGGTTTTCAGGATACCGGACCCATGGGACCCATCCGAATGCAGCCAAACCTGGCACCACCCGCCCCTGCATCCGTCGATGCCGACATAGTTCACGGCCGGTCATGCCTTCATGTGAATGTCTCTTTGGGGGAAGGGGATCTCTACGCTGTTTTCCCTGAAAAGGCGATCGATCTCAAACCGCAGGCGGGTTTCCGCTGTCAGAAAATCATTGATAGTGGACCAGAACCGGAGCCGGAAATCCAGTGAGCTCTCCCCGAAATCGATGAACTGAACCACTGCTTTTCTGGGATACTGCACCACCTCTTTCACATGGTCCGCCGCCTCCAGCAGAAGTTGTTCCACCAGCGCGGTATCCGATCCATAAGCCACCCCCACCAGCAGGTCCCGCCGTATGTAAGGATCTCTGTGGCTCCAGTTGGTGACCCGGGAACTGATAAACTCGGAATTGGGGATGATCAACGTGGAGTTGTCATAGGTCTGGACCAGGGTGGACCGGACATTGATCTTCAACACCTCCCCCCAGGTGCCGCCCACTTCCACCACATCCCCCACCTGGATGGGCCGCTCAAACAGCAGGATCAACCCGCTGATGAAATTGTTGAAAATATTCTGAAGCCCGAACCCCAGCCCGATACTCAAGGCCCCGAACACCACGGCCAGAGAGGTGGTGTTCAGCCCGAAGGCCGTGAGACTGAGCAGAATGCCCAAAGCCCAGACAACATACCCGCTCAAGGTGAGGATGGATTCCCTGGCCCCGGTGGAAAGGCCGCTTTTTTTCAGAATCTTTTCCGCCATCACCTGCTTCCAGATCTGGACAATGGCATAGGTCGTCAAAATGACCACAAACGCAAACATGAGACCTGAAAAACTCAACTGAAATTTTCCCAGGCTGTATTCACGGGTGACCACGTTGGACAAAAACGGGAAAATGCGGTCCCCGGCCCCCCAGGAAAATACCAGGGCCACAAAGACCAGCACCCCGATGATCAGGTAGATCCCGTTGGACAGAATCCAGTAGAAGGGATAGGAGACGCCATGGGTATTCCCGGTTTCCGGTTCCACAGCCTGTTTGAATGTCTGGTCCACATCCTGGATCGAGTAGATTAAAAGCAAAGTGACGCTGGCCACGGCAATGGTGATCCCCCAGGAAATGTACCAGTAAGCCGCCAGAAAGCTGTATCCCGCAATATCCGCCATCAGGCCGGCCACAGCACAGGTCTTGAAAAACAGCCCGGTGCCCCGCACATACCGGGGAGGGGGATCGATCTGATCAATGTCCCGGAAAAAAAGAAACACGCCCGCAATCAAAAGCAGCTCAAATGAGAAAAACAACGGAGACAGCAATGCACTTTTAAAAGAGATGAACCGGTGAATGAACAGGAGCAGAAACGCGAAAATCCGAATTCCCCAGATGAAAAAAGGCTGCCATTTGAGTACCACGGCCAGGATCTGTGCCGGTTTTCCCTCAACGGCCAGACGCACCGCCACCCGGGTCACCCGGGTCAGAAGCACCACCACCAGCAGCGGCTGGAGAAACTGGATCAGGTCCGGAAACACCGTGTTGAAACCGGTCCGGGACAAAACAAAAACAATGCCCAGCCCGATCAGCAACGGCAGGCAGTCCTGGATCAGAAGCAATGGATATCCGATCCGCTGCCGGGTCAGCGAGACAAACCGCGGCTGGCTGCGGAGCACGGCCATGCCCCTGAAACCGGCAACCGCGGCCAGACACAACCCGGCAAAGACCATGACATCAAAACCCGCTGTCTGACTTTTCATCAAAGACCATTTTTCACGGAACACGGACGGGTTCAGCCAGCCGGCCATCTTTTTGACCGCCTGGATCAGTTCCTGTTTAAACACAGTGACCTGCCACAGACTGTAAGGCTTGTCGATCCGCTGTAACAGACGTCCCCCCTCTTTTTTTGCAATTTCCTGTTTCAACCGGTCGCGCATCTGTTCAAATGCATCCAAAGCGTTTTGATTGATCGATTCCTGGTCGGACAGGACCTCGAGAATGGCTTTGAGGATGGCCTGTTTTTTTTCCAGCACCGACTGGTATTCCCGGTACTCTTTGACAACGGAGGCTTCCTGATCAGTTAAACGGCCGGCTTCTCCGCGCACCTGATCCAGCATCGCGGCCCGTTCCGTGGTGGACAGCAGGGTCTGTCGAAATTTGTCGGAGCGCTGGCGGACGATCTGAAGCCGGTTCTGAATCAGAGACAGGGACAGATCGATCTCCTCCATCCCCTTTTCAAGCTCGGAAATCCCGATGCCTGACATGATGACCAGGTTTTTCAAAAAGGTCATCCGTGTCTGATAAATCTTGTTCTGGCGCTCATCCTCTTCCAGATTCCGGGTTTCAGCCACCAGTTCCGACTCGAGCCCGGCAATGTCTTTTTGCGTCTGTTCCATGGCCTGTAAAAACTGGGCTTCCATCTGCTGGACTTCGGAGACGTTGCCGGCATTTTCCTCGACCCCGGCCGCAGCCACGATCCCTTCCGTCATGAAAAAAAGAACCCCGGTCAGAATCAACGACAGGATGGACAGATATCTCATGGCCAAATACAGTTTGTTAGTGTGCCGGTTCAATGGTCCCCCCCTTTGTCTTCCAGCAGCCGGGCACCCTGCCGTGCCTCGATGGCCAGCCGGTCCCGGTTTTTTTGAATTTCAGATTGCTGCTCAATGATGGCGATCTTGGTTTTATAGGACAAAAATGCCTGAATGATGACATAGATGCCCCCCACCAGGACCAGGCTCAGCAACACCCATTTGAGTTGTGAAATGGTCTGATAACTGATTTTGCCGATGGTTATCAACAGGTCCGGCACCATCCAGAAAAGAAACGCCGCGACAATTACTGTGGCCCCCAAAGAATAGATATTCAATCGCCCCAGTGTTGAAAACATTTTTTCAAACCGGGTTTCCTCAAAATCAAATTCCCGGTGATCTGAATCACTTTTATCCGGTGTTTTTTTCCTGAAAAGAAACACATCTTCAAACACCCGGACCACAAAGGCGACAAACAGGATCAAAAGCAACGGCACACAGATGGACAACGCAACCCAGGTTCGGGTGGGAAACGGTTTTTCCACCAGGGTCCGGGCCACGGTAAATCCCTCATCCTTGAAATTTTCTATGCCGGACACCCGCCTGAATTCAGCCAGGGCATCGGCATTGTAAATATCTTCATACACAAGGGTCTGGCTGGCATCATACACAGTGACCCGGGTCTGATTGGCCGCAGTCACCATACAGGCCACCAGAATACCGAACTCAATCATGGCAAAAACCGTGATGATATAAACCAATCCGGGAATCCGTTTTTCAACCAGTTTTCGCAGTTTCTGTTCACTCATGGGTCAGGATTTTCCTTGGTTCATCCAAATATCCGGACATTTTCCCATATTTCGGGTTGATTTGAAAGCCTGTTTTTGTCTGTTGAGCTCCCTGGAAAAAGGTGCTATTAGATTCCGTTTTCCTGATCAGGAAAAATTCAACCATACAACCGGTAACAGGAGAAGATTTCGGAATGCGCGTGGTTCTCGTTTTTCCGCCCCGGGCCAGTGCCACCTACATGCCTTTGGGCATCGCCTCTCTGGCCTCTTATATTGAATCAACCGTGCCCGGGTCTCTGGTCCGGCTGATGGATCTGAATCTGGCCGCCTGGATTCATCTGGCACAAGGAGACGTTCAGGGCAGGGACCTGCTTGATTTTGTCCGGGGTCACCAGGGCCGGTTTACCGATCCTGATCAGACCCTGGCTGTCAAGTCCATCTGGGACCAGCTCCGGCAGGAGATGACCCGGCTGGGCCGCCAGGCGGAAACATTACTGGCCACCGGTGAAACGCTGCCTGGTCTGCACACGCTGCTGGACCGCCAGGTTCGATCAATCCTGGCGGATGATCCCGAACTGGTGGGAATCTCGGTGCTGTTCCCGGAACAGGTGCCGTTTGCCGCGGCCCTGGCACGGGTTCTGAAGCAGGCAATTGAAGAAACCGCCGTCCCCCCGTGCCGGATCGTGATGGGCGGGGCCATGATGTCGGCCCTGTCCGTGCCGGACCTGATGACGGGTGTGCCTGAAATCGATGGTGTGGTCTGCGGGGAGGGGGAAGAAGCGGCAGCCGATCTGTGTGCCGGGACTGCCTGGCCCGATATTCCCGGACTGATTTTCCGGCTGGGAGACACCCTTCAAATCAATCCCGGATCCCGGACCATATCGCTGAAACAGGTGCCGGCCCCGGATTTTTCAAAACTGCCCATACCCGATTATTTCAACCCCGTGCCCGTGCTGCCCGTGCTGTTTTCCAGAGGGTGTGCCTGGCGCAAATGCCGGTTCTGCGCCCACAATTTCTCATTCAGCGGATACCGCAGAAAGCCGGTGGACATCTTTGTATCGGAACTGGAACACTACAGCCGAACCCTGGGCGTGACCCATTTTTATTCAGCAGATGAATACATCCTGCCCGCAGATATGGATGCCATCTGTGAAGAGATCCTGGCCAGGCGGTTGTCCATTTTTTTTCATATCCTGGGCAAACCCACGGCCGACTGCACGCCGGGCCGCCTGGCCCTGTGGTCCGCCGCCGGATGCAAGTGGATCGGGTGGGGCATTGAATCCGGTTCCCAGCGCCTGCTGGATCTGATCAACAAAGGCACCTGTGTCACAGACATCCAGCGCGTGATCAAGGACTCGGCGGCTGCCGGCATCTCCAACCTGGGACTGATGATTTTCGGACTTCCCTCTTCCACGGATGCGGACATGGACCAGACCCTGGCATTTTTAAGCGATGTGTACGAGGATCTGGCCGGTTTGACCGCCAGTGCCTTTGTCTTGTTCGACAAAACCCATTTTGCCAGAAACGCCGGCAGATACGGCCTGAAGATTGACGGTCCCGTTGATTTGTTTCACAGCAATCACACAGCGGTCAAATCCGGCCGACTGAAGTTCCGGGAACAGGCTGAAGACGGATCCTACAGAGCCCCCAAAGGCGCGGTGGAGGTTGCCCGGTGGCAGCAATACCGCCGATGGCTTGGCGAAGTACCCCTGAAGGAGCAGTTGCCCCCGGAGCATGTATTGATTCATGTCACGTCTGCTTTGACTTCTCCATCAATGTCCGATATAACACCCGTCAGGCAGGAACATCCCGGCCGGATCCCCGGGATATGACGCATCTTTTTTGAGCCGACAAAAAAAGGAGATCTCCGGGCATGAAGGAAATAAAGCGCTTTCATGAGGCCGCAAGCCAACTTGCAGACACGGCGGCCCGCATCCGCCGGACGGGCCGGAAAATCATTGGATACCCGTGCTCCTATGCCCCGGAAGAACTCATCCATGCGGCCGGGTGTCACCCCATGCGCCTGTTTTCTTCCGGACACGGCATCGTTCAGGCGGAAAACCACTTGCAGTCCTACTGCTGCTCCGTGGTCCGGGGTATTTTAGAAGACAGCCTGGCCGGCCGGCTGGATTTTCTGGACGGCACCATGTTTCCCCACACCTGTGATTCCATGCAGCGGCTCAGCGATATCTGGCGCATGAACGGGGCATACGAATTCTTTGCCGACCTGGCACTGCCCGCAAAACTCAACACCCCAAACAGCGCCGTGTATATGGAATCCGTGCTGGCCCGGTGCAAAGCCGATCTGGAAACCGCCCTGAAAATATCCATCACAGATGCGGATCTGGCCGCATCTATTGCCCTGTTCAACCGGATCCGCACCCATCTGTCTACCATCCATGATTTTTATTCCCGGCATCCCGGACAGATCCGGGGATCTGACATGAACGCCCTGGTCAAGGGGGCCATGATCATGGACAGAGATGAAGCCGCCGCCCTTCTGGCGGATGTGGCGGCATCGCTCCGGCATATGCCCGTGCCGGACACGCCCGTCACGCGGGTGGTCCTGTCCGGGTCGGTCTGTGACATCCCGGATCTGTTCGATGCCGTGGAAGCGGCCGGCGGGGCCGTGGTGGGCGATGATCTGTGCACGGGACAGCGTTGGTTTGACGGACAGGTGGCTGAAGACCAGCCGCCCCTGACGGCCCTGGCTAACCGGTACCGGGAACGGGTGATCTGCCCTTCCAAACACGCGGGCCTCACCACCCGGGCCGACCATCTGATTTCCCTTGTGAACAAGACCCGGGCACACGGGGTCCTGTTTGTGATGCTCAAGTTCTGCGATCCCCATGCCTTTGATTACCCATATCTCAAGGAATGCCTGGATGCAAAAGGCATCAGAAGCATGGCCCTGGAAATGGATGAGGGGTACCGGAATCAGGGCCAGTTCTCCACCCGGATCGAAACCTTTATTCACATGCTGTAACCCGAGGATTTTCCCATGTCCGACACCCCTTCGCCCCCCCCGAAAATCATGGCCGCCAAAAAAATGCGGGATCTGATGACCACCTATTATCTGGAGGCGTTAAGCGCGGCCCAGAACCACCGCCAGGTGGCCTGGATCACCTCCGGCGGACCCGTGGAACCCCTGGTGGCCATGGATATCATTCCCGTGTATCCGGAAAATCACGGGGCCATGATCGGGTCCGCCAAAATGGGGGAAGACCTGTGCGCCAAAGCCGAAGACATGGGATACAGCGGTGATCTGTGCGCTTATGCCCGGTCCGATATCGCCTGCGCCGTGGTCAAAGGGGGACCCATCGGCGGGCTGCCCAAACCGGACATGCTCATCTGCTGCAACAATATCTGCGGCACGGTCCTGAAATGGTATGAAATCCAGGCCAGATATTTCCAGGTGCCGCTGTTCATCTTCGACACCCCGGTCTGCCACACCGGGTACACGCCTGAGATCGCCGCATATGTCAAAACCCAGGTAAATGAATATATCGCGTTTCTCGAACAGGTGTCCGGGAAAAAAATGGACCCGGCCAGAATGAATGCCGTGGGCAAACTCTCATATGAAGGCCAGCGCCTGTGGCAGCAGGTCCTGAACACCACGGCCCACAAGCCCTCCCCCATGTCCGCGTTTGACGCATTTTTCTTTCTGGCGCTGATCGTGACCTTGCGGGGAACCCAGATCGCTGTGGATTTTTACAAAGAACTGATCGCTGAGCTGGAACAGCGGATCAAAGACGGCATCGGCGTGGTACCGGATGAAACATACCGGCTGCTGTGGGACAACCTGCCCGTGTGGCACCGGCTCAAATGGCTGTCTGACCGGTTTTCCGCCCATCAGGCATGTCTGGTGGCAGACACCTATACCTCGGCCTGGTGCGGGGCGTTAAAGTATATGGACGAAAACAATTTTCTGGATTCCATGGCTGAAGCCTACACCCGGATCTACCTGAACATCGGGGTGGATGAAATGGCTGAAGAGGTGCTGAAAATGATCCGGTTTTACGATATCCACGGTCTGGTCATGCACTCCAACCGGTCCTGCAAGCCCTATTCCTTCGGCCAGATGGACATCATGCGGATTGTCCGGGAAAAAACCGGGATCCCCGTGCTCATGATCGAAGCGGACATGGTGGACCCCAGAAGCTTTTCCGAATCCCAGATAGAGACAAGGATCGATGCATTCATGGAAATCGTCAAGCACAAGGCGGGCCGGTCATGATTTTTGCCGGCATCGATATCGGTTCCAACACGGCCAAGGCAGCCTTGATCCAGGACCGGGCCATTATAGGCGTCCGGGTGATTCCCACGGGATACCATCACCTGAAGGCCGGCACCCGGGTGTTTGAAGATCTGCTGGATCAAACCGGACTGTCCCGGTCCGACATCCGGGCCATTGTGTCCACAGGATACGGCCGGGCCAGCATCGATTTTGCCGACAAAGCCATGACCGAAATCCTCTGCCACGGGGCCGGGGCTCATTTTCTGGATCCGGATATCCGGGGGATCATCGATGTGGGGGGCCAGGACAGCAAAGCCATTGCCTTAGATGACCAGGGGCAGGTGGACAATTTTGCCATGAACGACAAGTGCGCCGCCGGCACGGGCCGGTTTCTGGAGGTGATGGCCAATGCCCTGGAAGTGTCACTGGACCAGATGGGGGAGGTGGGCCTGACCGCGGACCACCCCTCAAAAATCAGCAGCATCTGCACCGTGTTTGCCGAATCCGAGGTCATCTCCATGATCGCCCGGCAGGAAAAAAGAGAAAATATCATCGCGGGCATCCATCAGGCCGCCGCAGCCCGGGTGGCGATTCTGGCCGCAAAGATCCGCATCCAGCGTCCTGTCATGATGACCGGGGGGGTGGCCAAAAATCCCGGCATGATCGCAGCCCTGGAAACACAGCTGAACCAGGCTTTGATCCTCTCCCCATACTGCCAGGAAACCGGGGCCATCGGCGCGGCCGTGCTGGCATCCCGGCTGCCGGCATGATGCCGGTTCACAGAAAATTTTGATCCGGAACTAACCGAACCGGCCGGTGATGTAATCCTGGGTCAGCTGGTGCAACGGATTGAGAAAAATCTGTTCCGTGGGGCCGATTTCGATGAGATCTCCCAGGTGAAAATAGGCGGTGCGCTGGGAAATCCGGGAAGCCTGCTGCATGGAATGGGTGACAATGGCAATGGAATATTCCTGCCTGAGTTCCTCGATGAGTTCTTCAATAATGGCCGTGGCAATGGGATCCAGGGCCGAGCAGGGTTCATCCATGAGAATCACTTCCGGATTCACGGCAATGGTTCTGGCAATGCACAACCGCTGCTGCTGCCCGCCGGAAAGCCCCGTGCCGGGCTGATTCAGGCGGTCTTTGACCTCGTTCCACAGACCGGCCCGGACCAGGGATTTTTCCACCAGTTCTTCGGTCTCGCTTTTATTGGTCACCAGCCCGTGAATCCGGGGGGCGTACGCCACATTGTCAAAAATGGATTTGGGAAACGGATTGGGTTTCTGAAACACCATGCCTACCCGGGCTCGCAAAGGCACCACATCCACATCTTTGTCATAGATATTTTTGCCGTCCAGATAGATGCGGCCGTCCACCTTACAGCCTTCGATGGTGTCGTTCATGCGGTTGAGGCACCGGATGAACGTGGATTTTCCGCATCCGGACGGACCGATCATGGCAATGACCTCGTTGTCTCCGATGTCCAGGGACACGGAATTGATGGCTTTGGTAGCGCCGTTGTCATAAAAGACACTGACCTGTTCACACCGCATTTTAAAATTGTCCACCTGGTTTTCTCCCACCGTGTTCCGGTTGTCCTTGGGAACCAGCCGGTGGGAGCGCTTGGGAGCGGCGTTTTTTTCCATATGTTTTAAATCCATCACAGGGTTTTTTATGTTAATCTTTATCTTGAAACGACCGGCCGATCTTTACCGGCTGATTGTAATTGCCTCCTGCTCAACAGTGACGATCGTGACTATAAATGATCTGCGTTAGATTGTTTTTAATTTTCTGTTAGGAACAGGTTAGGACCTGCAACCAATTGTTTTTTCTGATATACTGATAATCCACAGAATGATGAATAAAAAGGACCCGATATATGAAACTGGCCATTCTGTCTGACATTCACGGAAACCTGGAAGCGTTCCAGGCCGTGCTCGATGCCATCGCCCCCCTTTCGATCGATACGGTCATCTCTTTAGGGGACAATATCGGTTACGGCCCGGATTCCGAAGCCGTGGCAGCGCTGATCAGAGAACGGAAAATCGCTTCAGTACTGGGAAACCATGAAATGGCTGTCAAAAACAACCAGAACCTGGCCTGGTTCAACCCTGTGGCAAAACGCGCACTGGCCATCGCTCAATCCCAGCTCACAGATGCATCTGTGGCCTGGATAAAGCAGCTGCCCCGATATCTGGTCACCGCCGGACTTCGTTTCGTCCATGGGGTCCCGCCGGATTCTGCCTTTCTGTATCTGTTCCAGCTGCCTGAAAACAAGCTGATCCAAAAACTGGCCCGCGCAGACGAATCTGTCTGTTTTGTGGGACATACCCATGAACTGGGGATCATTTCTTTGGACGGCATCCGCCTTGAAAAAGAAAGTCCCGCCCCCGGAACATATCTGCTGGATCCTGCCAAAAAATATATCATCAATGCCGGCAGTGTGGGGCAGCCCAGAGACGGCACGCCCGGGGCCAAATTTGTCCTGTTTGACACCCAAACCCTTGAATTGACGGTCAAGTCTGTGTCATACCCCTTTGAAAACACCCAAAAGAAAATCATTGCCGCCGGTATTCCTAAGATGTATGCCGACCGGCTGGCCCCGGGAGGTCATCCATCAGGAAGCGTTGATCCATTAAAAAACGTGGATTCATCAGGAGACAAAGGAAACGGACAATGAAAAAAATCGGCCGATACACCATCACCGGGCTTCTGGGCAAAGGCGGGATGGGCAAGGTCTTTAAAGTCACCTATCCCGTGACCGGCAAGGTGGCGGCCTTGAAACTGCTGGATCCCTCCCCGTTGCTGGCGGAACTGACGGCCCCGAAGGATCTGAAAGAACAGTTCACCCGGGAAGCCGTGATCATGGCATCCATCCGCCATCCCCATGTGGTGGATATCCTGGATTTCTGCCAGACCGACGGCCAGCTCTACTATCTCATGGATTTTTTCTGCACCCGCCTGGGCACCCTGATGGGAGAGTGGGGCGAAGCGGAACAGACCCGGGTCATTCCCATTGACAAAGCGATCCATTATGCGGCCCAGACCCTTAAAGGGCTGCAATGTCTTCACTTTTTTCATATCATTCACAAAGACATCAAGCCGGCCAATATTTTGATCACAGATGAGGATACCGTTAAAATCTGTGATTTCGGATTGTCCTCACGCCGGGGCGAACGGCAGGACCGGCATGCCGGCATCCGGGTGGGTTCTCCGTTTTATGCGGCACCGGAGCAGGAAAAAAATCCGGATCAGGTGGATGTCACCGCAGATATCTATTCCACGGGCGTGATGCTGTATAAAATGCTGACCGGGCAGCTCCCGGAAAAAGACGCGCCTGCCGTGTCTCGCCTGAACCCGGATCTGGGTGATAACTGGGATCGGTTTCTGGCCTGCGCCATGCATGCAGATCCCGCCAAACGGTTTCAGAGCGCAAACGCCATGGCCCGGCACCTGGAAAACCTGGCCCGGGCCTGGGAAGAAAAAAAAGAAGCCATCTGCGCCATGCCGGCATTTTTTGAAACCAATCCGGACGGCGGCGGTACAAATTGGGGGAAACCCGGTCCGGTCCGGTCCACACCAGCAAAGGTTCCCTTGAAACAGGCCCAAGACTGTTTCAAACTGAACCGGTTCATGCAGCCGGTTCACTATCCCCCAGACGTATTGAAGCGAATTGGAAACCATCTGGTACAGGATTCCAGCACCGGCCTGACCTGGCAGCAGTCCGGCACGGCATTTCCCGTTACCTGGCACCAGGCAAAAGATTTTGTGGACCGGTTGAACGCTCAGGCATTCTGCGGATACTCAGACTGGCGTCTGCCCACGATCCATGAGCTTCTCACCCTGGCCAGGCCTGCGAAAAAAGATCGGGATCACTGTATTTCGTCCCTGTTTGACGTCGAACAAAAACGATTGTGGAGTGTGGATAAAAGTACGTTTGTGTCTGCCTGGTATATGGATCTGGAGATGGGATTTGTGGAAAGAAGCGATCTGACCGGTTTTTATCACGCCAAAGCGGTCCGGTCAGGCAGCTGAAGCCGGCTTGAGTTTTTTCTTGATCCTGGACCAGGCCACCCGCAAACAAATATAAATCAGGATGAACGGGGCCGTGAAACTCAGTTCTATCCCCCCGGCCCAGGCCGGCATGGTAAAACCGATATTCCCGAACCGCTGGTCCAGCCAGGCCACGGCAAAAAACGCCGGCCACAAGGCTGCCATGCCCATGGCCATCAGCAGGAAAAAAGATTTGCCATAGGCTTCATTGGCCAGTTTATTGATGCCTTTGTAGGCTTTTTCATCCCCGGCCTGTTTGGCTTTCATGGACTGTTCATGGTAATACATGGTGTCATCCAGGTTGGTGGACACGGCAGACCGGTTGATCTTACCTGCAATGGCCAGGGTGATCTCCCCGATGAGCACGGCCCAGGCCGCCAGGCAGAACGTCCCCACCCACCACCCGGCCATGGGATTGTCAAACAGCCGGTAAGGGAAAATCAACACCGGATCGATAAACGTCAGTATGCCCTGTATGGAATCCATATCCCTCACAAAAAATAACCCCCTGCCGGAGGCTGAATATTTTTCAATAATACCTGTCCTGTGGCCTGAGAGACCACAACAAATAATGAAACTATACGCTTAACACTTAACACTTTCATAAAAATAACAACGGGTGATCAGAGACCGGAGAACTGCCGTTCCCTGAACACCCGTTGAAACAATCCCCGTGTATCTTCTAAATGTCAGACATACACAGATCCCTGACCGTTAGAACGGCGGCAGCAGGCTGTAGCCCAGAAACCCTTTGGAGGTATACCGGATACCCACGTAAAAGGCAAGAATGATGAAGATCCATTTCAGCACTTTTTCCGGGATATATTTGGAGGTCCGGGGACCGATCATGGAGCCGATGAAAATACCGATCAGCTCAACCCCGATGAATCCCCAGGCAATGACCACGCCTTTACCCACCATGTACGAAAAGATGGACACGATCATGCCCACCAGCACGCACAGAGCCGAGGTCCCGGCCACCAGAAACATGGGCAGGCCGGCCACAGACGTCAAAAACGGCACATACAGAAATCCGCCGCCGACACCCAGAAACGATGCCAGGGCCGCGATCACGATACCACCGATCATGGGCACATAGGCTTTGAAAGAAAATTCCTGTCCGTAAAAGGTGAATCGGATATTGCCGATCATAAAGGTCATGGCCCAGCCGGCCAGACACAGAATATAGGGAACGAATTTAAGGACCGGGATCAGGTTGATCCACAAGGCGGACAGCACCACCAGTCCCACTGCCGCCCACATGAAAGTCCAGGAACCTTCGATGATCTTGACGCCCTGGTCTGATGTATCGGATTTTTCCTTGGCTGCTTTTTCAAAGGCCTGGGCCGCTGCCTTGGCCTGTTTTTTTCCGGCAGATCCCTTGGGGGTCATTTCATAAATCAGAAAAAACCCAAGCACAAACACAATCAGTCCGAAAAATCCAATGTAATCCTTCAGAGAAATTTTACCGGCTGTCAGTTCCGGTATCAGCCAGGAACCGCCCACACCACCGATGGCCAGACAGATACCCAAAGGCGCCACCAGACGTCCCATGCGGTAGTAGTTGAACGAAGAAATCACCCCGCTCAAACCCACCAGCCACTGGTTGGATACCCGGATGGAGTCGGTGAGCAGGTTGTTCACGGGGTTGCCCTTGCCAAAGGATTTGGCATAGTCGGCCAGACCGAAAATCGTGATATGTCCCACCCCGGCCATGATACCGCCGAAAGCACCGACCGTGGAAAAAATCCAGCCCACCCAGATGGCCCACAACAGGCCCAGGATCAGGCTGGGGTCCGGGGCACCCGGAATGCCCAGAAATCCCGGCGCTTCTTCCGGATTGATCACTTCCATGGTTTTAGCAGCCATCTCCGGATCCTGGAGACTGGCTTCAATGGCTGATTTCATTTTTCCCGGCATGTCCGGTGTGGTCAGGCCGGCACCTGTCTGGGCCATGGCCACGGCCACAAACGAGAACAAAATCATCAGCGCGGTTGCCAGATAAAACCTGGTTCGGTTTACCATCATTTTCCCTCCTTTAAATTAATACAGATAAAAAAATTATTGTTTTTTTTAAACACGGAGACAGGGTCTGTTTTCCGGTTTAATCAATTTACATTGTCGTATCATGTCAGCAATATTGGTGCCAGTTGATTAAAACACAATTTTTTGATTCATAACTCTATGAAATTATGATTATTTTATACTGTATCCATCTGATTGTCCGCCCCCGGTTTCAGGGTGTCACCCCCGGGGGTGGGCGCAATAAAAAATATGCAGCGCCAGAATAATACTGCACATGCCACGGCTACCGGAAATCATCCGGATCGATATCAAACCGTTTCATGACCTGCTGAAGGGCCTGCCGATCCAGCCCGCACCGCCGGGCCGCCTGGGTGATGTTTCCGTTGGCTGACGACAGCCGGGCCCCCACATATTCGTGATTGAACCGGGTAAGCACGGTTTCCTTGGCTTGTTTATAGGGCATCTCCATGAGATGGGCATCCAGGCTGTTATCCGGACACAGGTTCATTCCCGCATCGGATATGGGGATATCCGTTTCCTGGATTTCTTCGTTCCGGCAGTAAAGAATCCCTTGAACCAGCGCATTTTCCAGTTCCCTGACATTGCCCTGCCAGGGGTGCTTGAGCAGCAGCTCCATCACCTGGCTGGAAATTGTTTTCAGGGGTTGGTTCAGTTTTTTACAATTTTTGGCCACCAGGTGTTCCGCCAGCAGCGGGATATCCTCAATACGATCCCGCAGGGGCGGCAATTCGATGGTAATCACGGACAACCGGTAAAACAGGTCTTCCCTGAATTCTTTTTGCGCAATTTTTGCCCGAAGATCCTGGTTGGTGGAAGCAATGATTCGTACATCCACTTTCCGAACCCGGTTGTCTCCTAAGGGTTTGATCTCTTTTTCCTGGATCACCCGCAGCAGCTTGGTCTGGATGGACAACCCGATATCTCCGATTTCATCCAGAAAAATCGTGCCTTTGTCCGCTTCCTGAAACAAACCGGTTTTGTCCTGAAATGCACTGGTGAACGCCCCTTTTTTATGACCGAACAGCTCACTTTCCAGAATATGTTCCGGAATGGTGGGACAATTGATCGGAATAAAGGCGGCGTTGCTTCGCTGGCTGTGACGATGAATGGAACGGGCAGTCAGGTCCTTGCCCGTACCGGATTCACCGGTGATCAGCACGGTGACATCCGATGACGCCACCAGGCTGATTTTTTCAAACACTTTTTCCATGGCCGGGCTTTGGCCCACCAGGGGTGAAAAATCCTTGTCCCGGGCTTTGAGCAGCTGTTTATTTTCCAGAAGCAGCCGGCTTCGTTCCAGGGCCTTGCCGATCTTGAAAATCAGTTCGTCCTGTTCAAACGGTTTGGCAATAAAATCATAGGCCCCGCTTTTAATGGCCGTGACAACGGAATCGATATTGCCGAATGCCGTAATCATGACCACGGTCAGGTCAGGCAGGCGTTTCCGGATCTGATCCAGCAGTTCAAACCCGTCCATGCCCGGCATGCGGATATCACAGATCACCAGATCCCAGACATCGTTTTCAAGGATATTCAATGCCATTTCCCCGGAAAACGCCATGCAAACCGTACAGTCGATTTCCGATTCCAGAGTCCGTTTCAACAAACGGGTCATGTCTTTTTCATCGTCCACAGCCAGGATTCGGGCAGTCATTGGCGCATCTCCTCACGGTTGGGGTCGGCTTCTTGGGAAGAAGCCAGCAAAGGCAGGGTAATGGTGAACGCAGCCCCTTTGTCCTTTCGGTTCCGGACCCGGATATCCCCCCCGTGCCGACGGATGATTCCATACCCCACGGAAAGTCCGAGGCCCGTGCCTTCACCCACGGGCTTGGTGGTAAAAAACGGATCAAAAATCCGGGAAAAGTCTTTTTTGGGAATACCCGTCCCGTTGTCTTTCACCGCGATATGGATCCATTTGTCATCGTGGCAGGCGATTTCCACCTGGATACAGCCTTTTTTTGCCACGGCGTGGCAGGCATTGATCATCAGATTGATGATCACCTGGGATATTTCCTGTTCATTGCCATGGACCATCAAGGCCCTGGAACAGGGCGCCGGGGCTGCCATTTTCACATCCCTGAAATCCGAATGGTTTTCCAGAAAACTGATCACGTCATCCACCACTTTGCACACATCGATGGCATGCATTTTCTTGGTGCCTTTTCTGGCAAAAGTCAGCAAATCCGATACCACGGTCCGGCAATTTTTCACGTGTTTTTCAATGGTTTTCAGGTCTTGTTCATGCTCCCCGGGATTTTTGAGCATCAGCTGGGTATATCCTAAGATGATGCCCAGCGGATTATTGATCTCATGGGCCACACCGGCGGACAGTTCGCCTAAAGCCGCCAGTTTGTCCGCCTGGGCGATCTGCTGCTCCATCTGTTTTTTATCATTGATATTCTTGATGATGAAATGAAAGGTTTTGCCGCAGCCAAAAGCGCCGTAATCCACGCCGCCGGTAATCAGAACCCGGACAAAAGTCTGGTCGGCCCTGAGAAAATCCGCTTCTTCGTTCAGGATATACTCATGGGTTTCCAGCAGATTCAGAATTTTTTCCCGCTCAGACCGGACCGACAGAAAATCCTTGAGTCCCATTTTGTTGTCCAGAATATCGGGTTTCCTGTAACCGGTCAGTTCCACGCCGGCCTGGTTGATTTCGGCAAAGACAAAAAACGGATCCGTGACCACAATGGTATCCAGGGAGTGTTCAAAAATCCGCCGGGCTTTATGCTCCGAGCTGGTGAGCATTTCCGTTCTTTCCACGACCTTGTGCTCCAGGGTCTGGTTCAGTTCCAGGAGTTTGGCGCTGGTCTCTTCATGCTTCTGCTTGGCGGACAGCACTTTTTCATTGATGCGCCAGCTCTGGTTGAAAAACAGGGTGACCGTGCCCACCAGCATGAAAGAGATGGTGTTGACCGCCCCCGTGAAAGGACCGATACTGTTCCAGATATCCCCGCTGCCCGTGAGTACCAGAAACTGGCGCAGGATATGGCTGAAGGACCGGGACACCGCAAAAATGGTGAACCCGGCACAGATCCAGATCAGATAAAGAAACACCACATTATCCGGATCCAGGTCCCGCAGGGACTTGGCCTTGAACAGAGACAGCATCCCCAGCACCACCATGAACACGGACCCCAGCACATCCACCAGCAAAATGGGCAGGTTGGCGGTCATTGTCCGGCTCCTTTTTCTTCCGACCGCTGACGCTGGGCCGCAAGCAGGCTGTCCAGTCCCAGGAACAGAAAAAACATGGCCGGCACACACCACAGGTGATCCATTTTCAGAAAATAATAGATCACTGCCAAAAGCTGGGAGTCGGCCTGGGTGACCACGGCCAGCCGGGTGATGCTCAGGGTTTCGATGCGTACCACTTCGATCTGATTGTCCAGAAAATGGGCCACCAGCGTATCTAGGTTCCAGAAAATGAAAAACAGGGCCGCCAGTTGGATCTGACGCCACCCTTTCTGCCGGATCAATCCCTGGCTGTTGATGGTGAACATCAGTGCCACCATGGCCAGCAAAAAAAACAGATGCCCGATCTGATGGGCGACAATACCGGCATTGCCGCCGTGCATCTGAATGGCAAGGGCCGGTGCCGGACGCAACAATACCCAGGTCAGGGCCAGACAGATGAGGCAGCCCGTCCGGTTCATTTTTTCAAATGGGCCTTTTCCGTCCTGGCCCGGGTGGACATCAGCTTGATACATGCCGGGCACAGGTTGTGATGTTCCTTGGTATCCGGATGTTCCGGATTGATGTGGGACACCCGGTTCAGAAAATCAGCCGTGGCAAACATCCGTCCGCAGGCTTCACACCGTGCCAGGGGCAGCTGCCCGATGGTTTCCCCCTGAATGGACACGGTCCTCACATTGTCCTTGTCCGTCACTTTGATCACATCCGTGGGGCAGATATTGGCACAGGTGCCGCAGCCGATACACTGGCCGTCTCCCTTGACCACCCGGCCGCCGGCAGCAGTTTTCTCCATTTTCAGGGCCCCGGCTTTCACGATTTCATGACAGACCCTAATGCACAGCCGGCACCGGATACATTCGTCCGGCTCCGGCGGCAATTCCACATGATATCTTTGGGCCAGTTCCCGAATCCGGCGGGCATGGGGTGCCAGCTGAATCAAGCGTTCAAACGCGGTCTGACGGTGGGCGTTGACCATGGGCGAATCCGTCAGCACCTTCAGGCCCGGTTTGACTTTGAGCAGGCAGGACAGCATCACGGTCTGACGGCCGCTGGGAGAGGTGGCTTCCACCCCGCAGACCCGGCAGGCCCCGGACGGTTTCAATGCCGGGTGGTAACACAGGTGCGGGATATCGATATTGTTGCTTCGGGCCGCTTCCAGAACCGTCTGTTTTTCTTTACAGGCAATGGGTTTCCCGTTGATGAAGATCTCTATCATGACGGCTCACCCTGTCTGTCGTCTAAAACCCTGAGACAGTCCTGGGGCAGGCGATGGGTGCCTTTCCCCTGAAGGCTCACCTCGATGAGATCATCCGGATCATTGATGGAGGTATCCGGGTCGGTCACCACCCCGTGGGCACCGATGAAATCATTCATATACGGTTCCCAGGCTTCATCGGATGATGCCTGAAACACTTCCACACGGCTGCCGCGTCTGAATACCATAACATTTCTCCTTTATTGGTTTTTAACCGGCCGGGTTGACACATGAATCCTGGCGGACAGCTTGCGCTGACAGTGGTTGCACAAAAGCCGCTGATCCGATTTTTTCGTGACATCCGCTGTTTTATCGGAAATAAATGCCATATACTGGGCTGACGGCAGTTTGGCGCCACAGGCCTCGCAATGCTGGATATCCTGTTCATTCAAAATGGTGCCGCACAGCTTGAGCATGCGTTTGCCGTCCCGTTCTTCGATCACCATGGCATTGTTTTCACAATTGGCGGCACAGGCCCCGCAGGTGATGCATTTTTCAGAAGTCAGCCGGAAATCGGTTTTCACGGGATGATCAAAATCCAGGTACCCCAGGTGCAACGCGTCAATGCCCATTTTGTCCCGGCACACTTCCACGCATTTGCCGCACCGCCGGCACACATCGCACCGCAGGCATCTCCTGGCTTCCTTCCGGACCGCTTCTTCATCATACCCCAGCTCCACCTGCTGGAACGTGGTCCGCCGCCGGTCCACATTGAGCATGGACATGGACGGCCTTGTCAACCGCATTTTCTCCGATGCCGTCATCTCGATCATGGGACGTTTGTGCCGCCGCACCGGTATCTTGGGCATTCGGGGCTGGGGAATGTGGTTGAGATACCGGTGGATGGCATCGGCAGCCCGTTTTCCCCCGCCAATGGCCTCGATGACCGTGGCAGGCCCGGACACGGCATCTCCGGCGGCAAACACGCCCGGCATGCTGGTTTCCATGGAGGCATGGTTCACCTCGATAGTGCCCCTGCGGGTCCACCGGATCTTGTCAAAGGCGGTCATGCCGGAATCATCCACATACTGCCCGATGGCGGAGATCACGGCATCGGCGGGAATCACGAAATCCTTGCCCAGGATGGGCACGGGTGCCAGCCGGTCCGTGCCTTTTTTGGCGATCAGTTCCGCTTTGTTGCAGGCAAGACCCGTGATGACATCTCCATCCCCCCGGATCTCCGTGGGAATGGTGAGGAATGCGAATTCAATGCCTTCCTCTTCAGCCTGTTCCACTTCTTCGATATCTGCGGGCATCTGTTCCCTGGACCGGCGGTAGGCAATGGTCACTTTTTCCGCCCCCAGGCGCAGACTGGTCCGGGCCGCATCAATGGCCACATTCCCGCCGCCGATGATCACCACCCGTTTCCCGGGTGCATGACGATCCCCCAGCGCCACATTCTTCAAAAAAGCGATGGCCTCGATCACCCTGGGAAAGTCGGTTTCCCCCTTGATCCCCATATCCCAGGCCTTGTGGGCCCCGATGGCTATAAAGAACGCATCGGTTCCCTGCTCAATCATCTGCTCATAGGTTACATCCATGCCAAACCGGGTATTAAATGAAATTTTTACCCCGAGATCTTCGATCATGGCCACTTCCCGATCGATCACCTCTCTGGGAAGCCGGTATCTGGGAATTCCCACCATGAGCATCCCGCCGGCAAAGGGCAGTGATTCGATCACGTTGACGGCATACCCCATCAGCGCCAGGTAATAGGCACAGGACAACCCGCCGGGGCCGGCCCCCACCACGCATACTTTTTTACCGTTGGGCGGGGCCGGTTCCGGATTTTTATACTGGCGGTCGGACAACGCCCGTTCCGCAGCAAATGCCTTGAGAAACTTGATAGAGATGGGGGTATCGATACGGCCCCGGACACACATCATTTCGCAGGGCCTTGTACACACCAGGCCGCACACCCAGGGCAATGGATTGTCTTCCCGGATCACGGCAATGGCCTCGGCATCCTTGCCCTCGGCAATCAACGCCAGATAGGTGGGCACATCGATCCCTGCCGGACATGCCATCTGGCAGGGAGACGGTGCAATAACTCCGCAATCGTGGGTCGGGCAGTTTCGGGATTCAATGTGGCTGACAAACATTTCCCGATGTTCCGTGAATGCCTGGTTCAACGCCTGCCGGGTTTTAACGGCTGTTTCATTGGGATTTATGGTTTCAAATTCAGCCATCAGCTCGTCAATGGCCGGCATATGGCCATCTCCGGCTTCACCCAGGGATATCTCTTCCACCAGCATCCGGATGGATTCACATATCCGCCGCACCCTGGGGTCTGTCAGCACACCGGAATCAATCCGCTCAGACAGGTATTGCAGGGTGGACTGAACCGGACAGGTGTTTTGAGCCATGGATCACGCTCCTTTCAAAAACTGCTGTTCTCAAGAGACGCCACGGCTTGTGCATGGCGCTGCCGACGGATCTGGGTCATGTCCTCGACTTTTCCGAATTTCAGGCAACCCGTGGTACAGGTGGTGACACAGGCCGGTTCCAGGCCCTGGTCCAGCCGATCCATGCAGTAATCACATTTCACCACTTTTCCGGTGCTCGGATTCCACTGGGGCGCGCCCCACGGGCAGGCGGAGATACAGGTTTTGCATCCCACACACAGGTCTTGCTGCACAAATACAATGCCGTCCGAGGACCGCTGCTGCATGGCCCCGGTGGGGCAGGCAGACACGCACCAGGGATCTTCACAGTGAAAGCAGGGCATGAAGATAAACGACATCTTTGGCAGGTTATTGATAAACTTGGGTCCCACCTGGATAATCTGGCAGGGTTTGGGACCTTCGGGAAGATCTTTATTGGCTTTGCACTGAATCTCACACGCGTGACACCCAATACATTTTCTACTGTCCTGGAACAGGTAATACTGACTCATTCATTGCCTCCTTAAGAGATGATAATTACACCGGTGTCACGGTGACAAACGTGTCATGATATGCCGGGCTGCCGCCCACTTTGTCGTAGACATTTTCCTGGAGCACGGCATCGGACAGCCCCCGATTGTAGGACCGGGCCGCCTTTTTGGCTTCATGGCCGAATCCATGGGCCATGAACACGGCCTCAGGATGAATCAAGTCGGTGACAAACGCCTTGATCCGTCCTTTACCGCAGGCGGAAGCCACTTCCACGGTGGCACCCTCTTGAATGCCCAGACTTGACGCTTTTTCACGGTTGATCCACAGCACGTTTTCACTCATCAGTTCATTGAGATACGGCACATTCTGGGTGGAGATATGGGTATGAAGGGCGGTCCGTCCCACCACCAGTCGGAACTGCTTGTCCGGATCCGCCGGTTTTGACGGGGATTCATACAAAGGAAATGACGAAAATCCGGCATCTTCCAGCAACGATGATTTGAATTCTATTTTTCCGGACGGAGTTTTAAAGGGAATATCGTTTCTGTCCCAGAAAATCTGAGATTTGCCGTAACTGACAAATCCTTTTTCCTTGAAATCCGCCCGGGTGAACCCGGTGCCTTCCAGCTGCCAGTCCACCAGTTCGTCCATGGTTTCATAGGGGAAATAGTTCCCGATTCCCAGCCGCTCTCCAAGACGCTTGAGAATGATGGGCCCTTCCAGGGTATCATACCGGGGTTCCACTGCTTTTTCCCGCAGAAACATCATGGGTTTGAGCCCGTTGAGCTGCTGGACGGAGTCGGTCCGTTCCAGATAGGTGGATTCCGGCAGAATCACATCTGAATACCAGGCAATATCCGAATAATTGATATCGATGGTCACGATGAGATCCAGCTTGTCCAGGGCTTTTTTGGTGTTATTGGTATCTGCGATGGACATGAGGGTTTCCAGGCGATAATTGATCAACGCCTTGATGGGGTACGGGTCTTCATTGAGAATGGCATACGGCAGGATCTGCGGCGCGCCATGGGCCGGATCCGGCAGCGGAAAATCCGGGGTCCCGACCTTGTCGAACCGGGGCACCGTGATTTCAGGAAACGTCTGTTCCGTCAGCTTTCTGGCGGGTTTGCCGCCTTCTGCGCCCGGCCCTTTTTTAAAAAAGATACCGCCTTTGGCTTCCACGGATCCCATGAGCGCGTTGAGCATGAGGATGGACCGGCGCATATAGATTTCATTCTGATGACTGGCACACCGATATCCATAATGGAAAATCACCCCGGGTTTGACTTTACTGATTTCCCTGGCCAGGGATTTGATTTCATTGGCTGGAATTCCGGTTTCCTGTTCCGCCCATTCCGGGGTGTAGTCTTTGATAAAATCCTGGAACTCGACAAACCCATGGATCCATTTATCCACATATGATTTATCATAGAGCCGTTCTTTGATAATCACGTTCATCAGCGCATAGTTCAGGGCCAGGTCGGTTCCCGGCCGGATCATCCAGTACCGGTGCGCCTTGCCGGCGGTCACATTGACCCGGGGATCGATATAGGTGAGTCTGGCCCCTTTTTCCAGGGCATCCATCAGGGTGTTCACCTCTTTGACATTGATGGACTCGAAAATATTTCTGCCATACAGGACAATATGTTTGGTATTCCCATAATTGATACCCATCTGGCCGTCCGTGTATCCGAACATGGACCGGCAGGCCGTGTTCATGGATCCCTTGCACAAAGCATCATGGGTGAAATGGTTGGGAGATCCCAATGCTTTCAAAAAAGCCTTGCTCACGTGCGTACTCAACTGGGCCCGTTCCCCCAGGGCAATGGCGTGTCCCCCATGGGTTTCTTTGATTTCCTTGAGCCGGGTTCCCACATAATCCAGGGCTTCGTCCCAGGACGCTTTGCGCCAGTTGCCGGAGCCTCTGTCTCCCACCCGGATCAAGGGTGTTTGCGGCCGCTGATCATCCATCAACATGGATTTACCGGCCGAGCCCCTGGGGCATAAACTGCCGTCAATACCCGGCACATGCGGGTTGCCCTGAATCCAGTCCACATGTCCGTCTTTCACACCGACTTTGATGGGGCATCTGACCGAGCACATGAAACATAAACTGAACACATCTTTATCCATAATTCACTGTCTCCTTATAACTGACAATTTAAACTTGAGGCGATTTACTTGCCATAACCGTGCCAAAGAATCTTTTTTTTTAAAAAACACGGGAAGAGATACATCATATCCTGGAATCGCCCCGGATCAAGCGATTGTTTTTTGTCAAACATGTCAAGTAAATCATTAAAACGTGATGACGTCAAGCAAATAGCCATGTCTGTAACGGTTCCGAAATCCGTTTGCCGCCGGAACCCCGGGCCGGGATGTGCAATAAAAAAATTGCGGCGCAAGACTTATATGGCACTTCCTTTTTTCCGAGACATTTTATGAACACCTCAACCCTGTTGTTGACAATTTTTTCTTTTTATGCCTTTCTAATGGAGACCCTGGGTCATTTTATCTGAATCAACCCATAAAAAAAGAAAAAAACCAACCGCCCATGACCAAACGCTACCAGGCACCCATTGTTAAAAAAGCCTTTGATATTCTCACCGCCATTTCCAGATCCGGGAAAGGCCTGCGCATCAGTGACATTTCCGCTTGTCTGGACATCAGCAAAAGCACGGTTCACGGCATTACCGCAGCACTGGAAGAACAGGGCGCCATCCGCCGGGATCCCGTATCCAAACGCTACACCATCGGGCTGACCCTGATGGAACTGGGCAAAGCCGCGTATGAGCGGGTGGATATCATTCAAACGGCCCGGCCCGTCATGGAGCATCTGATGGAACAATGCAATGAATCCGTGTTCCTGGGAATCCGGAATCAGGACCGTGTCACAGTCATTGACATTGTCGAATCCCGAAAGGATTTCAAGATCAGTTCTCCCATTGGTACACCCCTTCCGCTGCTGGCCGGGGCCGTGGGAAAAGCGTTTTTAGCCTGCATGCCCCCGGCAGATGCAGCCGATTATCTGAAAGCCCATCCCATCCGCCGGTTCACGGCCCGGACCATTATAGACCCGGACGTCTATCTTGAAGAACTTCACACCGTGAAATCCAGAGGATATGCCTTAGATGATGAGGAATATTTAGTGGGTGTAAGGGCCGTGGCCGTGTGTCTGTCGCCCTTCTCCGACCAGCTGCCCGCCCTGTGGGTGGTGGGATTCAAGGCCGGGATGTCCGATGACCAGATGCCGCACATCATTGATCAGACCCTGGATGCGGCCCGGCGGATCAACCGGGCACTGGCCTGAAAAATCCGGCTACTCCGGCTCAGTAGCGGCAGGGTATTTTTCCATAAACAGTTTTTCCGCACTGGCCGTCCCGATCAGCACCAGTTCATCTTTCTTTTCCAGCACAATGGCCGGATCCGGGTTGATGATCAAATCCTCCCCTTTTTTCACTGCCACGACGCTGCATCCGGTTTTTCCCCGGATCTTTACATCCCGCAACACCTGGTTTTCCAGCCGGGGGCTTAATTCCATGCGGAACACATTCAAGCCTTCCGACAGCATAAGCACTTTCTGGGGGTGGATCAGATTCATAATGGTCGTGGTCAGCAGGGAACTGAACGACATCACCAGGTTGGCACCGGCCCGGTGCAGGGTATTGATATTCCGGTCCAGGCTGGCCCGGCTGATGATCTGGACATCGGGCCTCAGACGGCGGCAGTAAATGGTGAGATAGATGTTGAGGCTGTCATCATGGGTGGTGATGATAATGGACGGCGCATGGTCAATCCCGGCCTGAATCAGAATACTCCGGTCCCCGGCACTGCCATGGATGAAATGATCGAATTTCTCGGAAATTCCGGGTTTTTTCTCCACCACCCGGTAATCAATGCCGCGAAGATCCAGTGCATTGGCCACGGCCTGACCCACCCGGCCGCCGCCCAGTACCACCACGGGACCGTCCGACACGGCCCCGGATTTATCTGTTTCCCGAATAATAGAGCGATCAAACTGTTCCAGTTGCGCCCGGGTACCGGCCAGCACCAGGACGGTGGTTTCCCGGATCCGGGTGTCTGCCGTGGGTATCCGGAACATGCCCTGCTCCCAGACCCCCACAGCCGTCACCCCGCATTTTTCCCTTAGCCGGCTTTCAGCCATGGTTTTGCCCTGGAGCCAGGTGCGCATGGCCGGCACCTCTGCAATGAGCAGGTCATCGAACCGTCCGACAATATTGGCCTGCATATTGACCCCCAGCACCCGTCTTGACAATGCCTGGCCCAACATTCTTGTAAACTGGAACACATGCGTACTGCCGGCCAGTTGAAGAATATCCAGGGAGTCATCCAGGTCCGCATTGGTGACAGTGATGACCTGATCACTGGTTTCCCGGATGGTGAATATGATATTGGTGCTGGCGATATCATCATTCAACACCGCCACCATGACGGCTTGCTCGACATTCAACCGCCGGTAGGTTTCCGGATCATCCAGCTCTCCCACCACCACATGGTAGCCCTGGTCATGCAGGTCCAGGGCATGCTGGAGTTCCGGGGTCACAACGACATAAGCGATGCCGTATTGTTCAAGTTTCTCAATGAGCGTGACTGCCACGGCATCAAAATGGGTCAGAATGACGTGACCGGCCATGGTTTTTGGCACAGCCCTGGGTGCCCGGGATTTGTTCTGCTCTTCCAGCCACGGGGCGTAAAAAAACTGGATAAATGTGAACGGCAGCATCACCAGCAGAAAAACAATCCCGCTGAACAGCACCAGAACGGAAAACAGCCGGCCGATATCGCTGTGAAAAGTGATATCGCCGAACCCCAGCGTGGACATGGTGGTCAAAGTCCAGTAAAACCCGGTGATCCAGGAATACTGACGACCTTCATACAACATCAGCACATGGAACAACACAGAGAACAATGCAAAAAGAAATATCAGCATCAATACGAATTTCAGCAGAATCCAGCCGTTACTTCGGCTGCTGCCGGTTTTGAGCAGCAATGTCAGCTGGGTTGCCATGGTTTTCATCATTGCATGTTCCTGTTTGCCAAAATCAAACAAGGGGTCAGGAATATCTCCCTGACCCCCTGGTCTTTTTTGTGGTAGGCACGAGCGGACTTGAACCGCTGACTTCTACCGTGTCGAGGTAGCACTCTACCAACTGAGTTACGCGCCTTTAAATGATCAGGTTCTTTTATCAGACCCTGGGGGTCATGTCAAGAAAAACTGCCGGGTCATTGCCGTGTTTTTTCATTGTCTGATTGTGGAATGGTTGACTCACCGACTTCCCCGGTATTTGTCCCATCAATGAAACGGATCCTCACGTCAGTCTCTGTCAATTCAGCGATTTCAATGCCAAATCCATCAAAGGTCTTGCGCATGATATGCCGGGCAAACTGTTCGGTGCTTCCCTCATAGACCATTTCAAGAACGGCCTGATCCGATCCGATCTCCCGGGGCACCACATTCTGTATTTCTGTCATTTCAGCAAACCGTTTTTCCAATGCAATGAATCGGGGAAGGAACTGATTCCCATGGATACTGACCGTGAACCTGGCTTGTTCCCTTTTTTTAGGTGCCCAGGACTGATCCAGCTGCGCTGACAGATCCGCATACGCCAGGTCCACGGCCCGGACAATGGCCCGGACATCCCCGGGCTGATCGGCATCTGCTTTGGCGGCCGCCTGATGCTCACAGTCTGCAACGGATTTTCCCGTGGTGACATCCAGCACGTTCAGGCGGACAACGGCATCAAAACCTTTTTCATCTTCCATGGGGTTGCCGGATTCAGTGGCACCGGCCCGGCCCAGCACGACCAGGTCGGCATCCAGTTCCTGTGCCAGATCCACGGCAGCCCCCGTGTCATAAATGGACTTGAACTGAATCCCATAGTCTTTGGGATCCGGGCGATTTTCCCCCAACGCCACCACATTGAACCGGTTTTGCGTCATCTGGTTCGCTATCTGAATTTCCGCATGGGAATGATAGGGTTCCGGGTTATTTCCCCACCAGTATTTAGGCAGCAGATCTGACGCCGTTTGTTCGGCAATGAGCAGCAAAATCCGGGGTTGGTCCGCATCTGCATCGAAAATGCCCGCTTTTGCAAGCACCTGGGCCAGCAGTCCTGACTGCACACGGGATTCCACCCCCACCAGATAGCTGTCTTCATAAGTCGCCTCCCCTAAAACCCGGAAGGTGCTGATATAATCCTCGGCGGACGGCAGAATCCGGGAGTAAAGGAATTCCAGATTGTCGGCAAATGTCCGGGGCGGCACCACCTGGGCAAAAGCTTGGGTGACCGCCTGCTTGAGCGCTTCCGACACGGCTGCCTGTCGGGCTTCAGGGATCTTTTCGCCGGCAATCGATTGAACCCCCGTGGTCAAAATCTGAATCTCATCGGACGTTGCAGCGGCCCCACCCGGACCCAGAAACAATATTGCAAAAATTGCGGCCCAGACAACGGCCTGTTTTCTGATACCCATGATTACACCTTTCTGTGAACCGCATAGTTCGCAATTAAAGTTAAAATCGTTTTTGAGGCGGATGCATCAAAAATGGTCAGGGCTTGTTCCGCCTTTGCCACATCCTCTTTTGCCTTATTTTGAGTATAGGAAATTCCGTCAAGCGACTCAAGTTTTTCCTTCAAGGCCTGGAACTGCACAGGATCAAACGCGGTTTCAGACAGCATCTGCTCCATCCATTTCCGGTCTCTGACGCCGGCATGGGCCAGGCTGTAAATCATGGGCAGCGTCAATTTGCCTTCCCTGAGATCCGCACCCGGATTTTTTCCCAGCTGGGTGGCCGTGGCCGTATAATCCAGAAGATCATCCGCCATCTGAAAGGCCATGCCCACATGAAACCCGAAATCCGCCAGTGCATTCTCCTTTGCTTCGGACGCGTGGGCCAGTATCGCTCCGCACCGGCAGGCCCCCTGGATCAGCACGGCGGTTTTACGTTCGATAATTTTCATATACTGGGCTTCGGTCAGATCGATCCGGCCTTTTTTATCCAGCTGGTCGATTTCTCCTTCAGACATCTCCCGGGTGATTTCTGCAATCACGGCAATCACCCGGGAATTGTTTGTCCGGGCCGCAATGTCCAGGGCCCTTGCCAGAAGAAAATCTCCGGTAAGCACCACCTGGGCCGCCGGCCAAAGGGTGTGTGCCGCATCCCGTCCCCGGCGCAGGGCTGATCCGTCCACCACATCATCGTGCAGCAGGGTGGCGGCATGCAGGTATTCAAACATGGTGGAAAACATCACCTCATGGCCGCCCCGGTATCCGCACATGCGGGCCGCATGGATGAACAGCAGGGGCCGCAGACGTTTGCCGCCGCTGAACAAAAGGTGCGCGGCAATCTGCTTCACCAAGTCCAGGCGGGGGGCCAGATTCTCTTCCAGGGCCTGCTCCACCTGATTTAAATCCGGTGTGACCTGCGCCAGGATCTGTGTTTTCAAGTCTGTTTTCATGCCTTCTCCCCGGCGATGTCATATTCATATCCATCCGTTATCTTTACCTGAACCCGGGAGCCGATGGCAAGCCCGTCCGAATAAATAAACGTGACCCCGTCCACTTCCGGGGCCTGGAACATGGTCCGGCCGGTAAACAGGCCCGGTTCCGGGTTTTCTTCCACCAGCACAAGATAGGTTTTTCCCACATGCTTCTGGTTGATCTGCCCGGAGATTTCCGCCTGGGCCGCCATCAGGGTGTCGTGACGGACCTGGGCCACATCTTCGGACACATGATCCGTCAACGCATGGGAAGGCAGGTCTTCGGCATCGGAATACGTGAATACCCCCAAATGATCAAAGCAAAT
Source organism: Desulfotignum phosphitoxidans DSM 13687 (assembly GCF_000350545.1). Taxonomy (GTDB): domain Bacteria; phylum Desulfobacterota; class Desulfobacteria; order Desulfobacterales; family Desulfobacteraceae; genus Desulfotignum; species Desulfotignum phosphitoxidans. The sequence goes on along the minus strand of NZ_APJX01000003.1, from coordinate 396,082 downwards.
CTCTTGAATAAAATGCAGCAGCGAGTCAAACATCTCCTGAGTTTCCCCGGGAAACCCCGTGATCACAGTGGTGCGCAACGCCGCATCCGGGTCTGTCTGCCGGATCATGGCAAACAAATCTTTGAGCTGGGTGCGGGAATAAGGCCGGCCCATGCGCCGGAGCATCGTGGTGTCTGCATGCTGGATGGGCACGTCATAATAGGCGCAGATATTGTCATGGGCTTTGACGGTGTCGACGATCTGCCGGGTCAAAGACTCCGGGTGGGTATACAGCATCCGGATCCAGACGTCCGGGTCCACAGCCGCTGTCTGCCGGGACAAGGTTTCCAGCACGTCCGCAAACCCGGTGCCGTCTTTCAGGTCCCGGCCATAGTCCGTGGTGTTTTCCGCCGTGAGAATGATCTCTTTTACCCCTTGTGTTACCAGCGACAGGGCATCGGTACAGATATCATCCAGGGGGCGGGACCGCTGCCGGCCCCGCAGGGTGGGAATAATACAGTAAGTGCAGTGCCGGTTGCACCCTTCCGACACCTTGACAAACGCATACGGGTCTCCGGACAGGGCCCGGTCCACGGACAGATCGGCAAAGGATCGGGCATTGGGGTCCGGGAACAGGGTCAGACAAGACACGGCCCCGTCCGCCACCACATCCACAATCTGCTCACAGGCCCCGGTTCCCAGGAATGCATCCACCTCGGGCAGGCTGTCGGTCAATCCCGGGTCATCCTTGTACCGCTGGGCCAGACATCCCGTGACGATCAGGCGGCGGCACGCGCCCTGTTTCTTGTATTGCGCCATCTCCAGGATGGTATCCACGGCTTCGTCCGCCGCAGAAGCGATAAAGCCGCAGGTGTTGACCACAATGACCCGGGCTTTTGCCGGGTCATGGGTTCGGGTGTGCCCGGCCGCCAGGAGCTTTCCCAGCATGACTTCGCTGTCCACCTGGTTCCGGGAACACCCTAAGGTTTCAAAATAAATGATCATATGGCTTTGGCCATCAGATCCCCCATGAGTTTGGAGAACCGCGACGGGTTGTCCAGCTTGCCCCCCTCGCTGATCACGGCAATGTCAAACAGCAGATCCGCGTAATCCGTAAGCACGGGGTTGGTGGTATCGGTTTCGAATATCTGTTTGATCTTTTCCATGACCGGATGGTTGACATTGACCTCCATCACCCGTTTCTGTTCCGGGGTTTTCTGGCCCGATGCCTTGAGGATTTTTTCCATGTAGGCGCTCATGCCCCAGTCATCCCCGGACAGGCAGGACACGGAATCTTTCAGGCGGTTGGACACCACCACATCCTTGACATGGCTCTCCAGCTTGCCCTTGAGAAAAGACAGCAGGGCCGAGTATTCGTTTTTCTTGTCATCATCCACCTTTTCCACATCCAGATCGCCTTTTTCCGCGCTCTTGAGCTTCTTGTCCTTGTATTCGGTCAAAGACTGGGTCACCCACTCGTCAATGGGATCCACCATGAGCAGCACTTCATAGTCTTTGGCTTTCAAAGACTCCAGCAGCGGGGAGTTCATCAAAGAGTTCAGATTTTCACCCGTGATATAATAAATATCTTTCTGATCCTCTTTCATGTTCCCGATATACTGATCCAGGGTCACGTATTTGCCCTCGGATTTGGTGGTCTTGTACCGCAGCAGGGCCGCAATCCGTTCCTTGTTGGTGAAGTCCGTGGGAATGCCGGCCTTCAAAGCCTGGCCGAATTCGTTGTAGAATTCTTCGTATTTTTCCGGGTCCATCTCCTCTAAGGTGCTGAACACCCGTTTCACCAGGTTTTTGCGGATATTTCTCACCAGCCGGTCCTCCTGGAGGATCTCCCGGCTCACATTCAGATTCAGGTCCGGGGCATCCACCACCCCCTGGACAAACCCCAGATAATCGGGCAGCAGTTCCTTGCAGTCATCCATGATAAACACCCGTTTGCAGTACAGCTGCATGCCGTGCTTGCGCTCGGGCCTAAACAGGTCGAACGGGGCCTTGGACGGGATATACATGAGCACATCATATTCAGTGACCCCTTCGAACTTGTTGTGGATCACGGCCAAAGGCTTGTCCCAGTTGTGGCTGATATGTTTGTAGAACTCTTCATGCTCCTGTTCAGTGACCTCATCTTTGGGCTGGGCCCAGATGGCTTTCATGGAGTTGAGGGTTTCGTCTTTGCGCACCTTTTTAAAGGTGTCTCCGATGGGCTTGCCGTCCTTGTCCTTGATGATTTCATTTTCAGGGAGGGGTTCGCTTTTTTCCAGATTCATGATCACGGGATAGGTCACAAAATCGGAATGTTTTTTCACAATGTGCTGAATGGTGTATTCATCCGTGAAATCCTGGTCATCTTCTTCAGGCTCTTTCAAATACAGGGTAATGGTGGTGCCCCGCTCTGTTTTGTCGATCTCTTCAATGCTGTAGGTGCCCTGACCGTCCGATTCCCACCGCACCCCTTTGTCTGCCCCTGCGGCCCGGGTTTCCAGGCAGATTTTATCGGCCACGATAAAGGCGGAATAAAATCCCACACCGAACTGACCGATGAGTTCCGGGGTCAGGGTGGTTTCTTTTTTGGATTTTTCCAGCGCTTCCATGAACGCAGCCGTGCCGGACTTGGCAATGGTACCGATATTGTCGTTGACTTCGTCCAGAGTCATGCCGATACCGTTGTCCGTGATGGTGAAGGTCTTTTTTTCCGGGTCCACGGCCAGGCGGATCTGAAAATCCGTGTCATCGCTGAACAGGTCCGGTTCGGTCTGTTCCTTGAACCGGGCCTTGTCAATGGCGTCCGAGGCATTGGATATCAGTTCTCTGACAAAAATCTCCTTGTTGGAATACAAAGAGTTGATGATCAGGCGCAGCAGCTGCTGAACTTCGGTTTTAAACTGGTGTGTCTGTTTCTCTCCCATGGTTACTCCTGTGTCGATTTTAAAAGGGTTAATCGTTGCGTTAAAATAAATTTTTTCTAATTATTGTGGCAAAAACCGGATTGTCAAGGCCAGGGGTGTGCCTGGCCCCCAATCCTGCTGAAAAACCGCCTTGCCATTCTTTTTCAAAGATATTACATTGCCTGCTGATTCTTTCTTCATATTAAATCATCAAGGAGTCCGCTTATGGAACAAAAAGCGTTTCAAGACTATTATTCGGAAGAATTCAGCCATTGCTACGGCTGCGGCCGGCTCAACAAACACGGGCACCAGATCAAAAGTTATTGGGACGGAGAGGAAAGCGTGGCTGTTTTCACTCCCGAACCCTATCACATAGCCATTCCCGGATTTGTCTACGGCGGGTTGATCGCCTCTTTAGTGGACTGTCACGGCACGGGCACGGCTGCAGCCGCCACATATAAAGCCCAGGGCCGGGCCATGGATACCGATCCGGCGTTGCGGTTTGTCACGGGCTCCATTCATGTGGATTATCTGGCCCCCACCCCGCTGGGCGTGCCTCTGGAACTGCGGGGCACGGTATCGGAAATGGGCCCTAAAAAAGTGGTGGTGGACATCCGGGTTTCCGCAGAAGGCAAACTGTGCGCCAAAGGCCGGGTCATTGCCGTGAAAATGCCGGACACCATGATGGCAAAAAAATAGAACAAGGAGAAACCCGTGGCTGAAAAAAATAATGATCCAAAACAGAAAACAGTCCTGTTCGCCTTCAGGGGCGATCCTCTGTGCTTTGTCCATGTGCTGCTCAACGGCCTGGATCTGCATGCAAACGGACAGCAAGGCAAAATTGTCCTGGAGGGAGAATCCGTCACCCTGGTGGAAAAAATGAGCCAGCCCGGCCATTTTCTGTCAGACCTTTATCAGAAAGCCAAAGACGCCGGCATCATTCACGGGGCCTGCAAGGCGTGCAGTGCCAAGCTCAAGGCCACAAAAGCCGTGGAAAACGCAGGCATCCCCCTGATCGGGGACATGAACGGCCACCCGGCCATGTCGCAGTTCCTGGCACAAGGGTATCAGGTCATCACGTTTTAACCGGATTTGCGGCCCTGCCGGCTGATCCCTTTCCTGAATACCCCCCATGCCCTGCCGGGCACAACAAATCATGAAAGCCGTCTGCCGTCGCTGACTTAACACTTAAAACTTAAACACTTAAAACTGCCATACAAAACGGAGACCACCCCATAGATTGATCATGCCCGCTGTCAGCAGACAAATAGCGTTCATCCACCTGTTCATCTGTGTCATTCTGTGCTTTTTGTTCAGTCAGGCCGGTCTGTGTGCTGTGGCTCAGGACGCAGATTCCCTAACCATCACTCTGACGGAACAGGAAAAAGCCTTTATTGAAAAACATCCCGTGATCCGGGTGAGCAACGAGATGGACTGGCCCCCGTTTGATTTTGCCATTGGAAACCAGCCGTTCGGCCTGAGTATCGATGTGATGACCCTGCTGGGGGCCCGTTTGGGCATTCAGTTTAAGTACATCAACGGATACCGGTGGAACGAGCTGGTCAACATGTTCCAAAAAAATCAGCTGGATCTGCTTCAATCCGCTTACAAATCTCCGGCACGTGAACAGATCGGCCGGTTCACTTCTCCTTATTACAAGGACAAAACCGTGTTTGTGGTGCCTTCCCACTCGCCGGGTATATCCGACATCACGGACATGAGCGGCAAAATCGTTGCCATTCCCAAGGGATGGGCCTATGAAACCTATCTGACCGACCATTATCCCGATATCCAGGTGTTGACCGTCAAGAACACGGAAGACGCGTTTCATGCAGTCATGAACCAGAAAGCGGATGCGGCCATCGAGCTGTCTGCCGTGGCCAGATACCTGATCAAAAAAAATTATCTCACGGGCCTGAAAATCTCGGGATGGTTCAACCAGTATGACAGCAATGACCAGAAAGCCCTGCACATTATGGTTCGGCCTGACTGGCCCGTTCTGCATCAGATGCTTGAAAAAGCGCTTTTGACCATTACGCCCGGGGATATTGCGGCCCTGGAATATAAATGGCTGGGAGAAATCCGGCCCGGCATCGACAGAGCACTGAACCTGACCCCGGAAGAAAAAGCGTTTCTGGCCACCCACCCAAAGATCCGGGTGGCCAATGAGCTGGACTGGCCCCCGTTCGATTTTTTACTAAACGGCGAACCCGCCGGTTTTGCCATCGATTATGTCCGGCTGCTGGCAGAGATTGTTGGACTTGATCTGGAGTTTATCAACGGCTACACCTGGTCCCAGCTGCTGGAAAAGGGCCGCACAAAAGAGATCGACCTGTTTCCGGGTTTGTGGAAAAGCCCGGACAGGGAAGAGTTTCTGGCTTTTTCCCGCCCCTATATTCAATTGATCAAGGTGCTGGTTACCCAAAAGGACGCGCCCCCGGTCCATTCCCTGGCAGACATGAAGCATCGAAAAATCGCCCTGCCCACTGGATACACGCTCACGGAGATGGTCATGGACCAGTATCCGGACCTGGATTATGTCATGGTCAAAAATCCGGCCGAAGGCATCAAACGGGTGTCTCTCGGCCGGGCCGACGGTTTTGTCGGTGCCTTAGGCATTGTCAATTATATCATCAAACAACAGTTCATCAACAATGTGCATGTGGCTGGGGAAATCGAACTGGATCAGGACCTGCCCCTTCACATGGGCGTCAGGAAAGACTGGCAAATCCTTGCCACGATCCTTGACAAGGCCATGAAACAGGTGGATCCGCTGCAATATGATGCCATTGTCCAAAAATGGATCGGCTCCATGGACCCGGCCGGGGAACTGGCCACCCTCACCCGGGAGGAAAAAGCCTATCTGAAAACCAAAAAACAGATCTCCCTGTGTGTAAGAACCGATGCCCCGCCGTTTGAATTTCTTGACAGTAACGGAGAATACAGCGGCATTGTGGCGGATTTTTATCAGCTGCTGAGCCGGAAAATCGGGGTGCCTATTCAGGTCGCCGGCAACGGTTCTGAAATCGGCACATGTGACATGATCGCAGTGGTGACCCCCAATGATCCGGACTCGGCGGACATTCAGCCCGGCTCTGCTTACGCCACTTATCCCCTGGTTATTGCCACGGACCGAAACGCCCTGTATATAAACACCCTGGAGGCTGTTGGTGAAAAACCCATTGCCGTGAGCACCCGGGCATCATTTTACCCGGACATCCAGACCCGGTACCCTCAAGTGAATTTCATCCCCATGGATTCCGTGGAACAAGGGCTGATCCAGGTCCAAAAAGGGCAAGTGTTCGGTCTGGTGGACACGGCCCCGGAAATCGGGCATTACATCCAGGAAAACAACCTGTTTGATTTGAAAATTTCCGGTGAACTGCCTTATCAGGTCCGGTTTCAGGCCGGTGTTCCGACAGATGATCCAGTGTTGTTCCAGATCGTTGAAAAAGCCATTCATTCCCTGACCCCGGAGGAAAAAAAGCAGGTTTTCCAGAACTGGATGACCCTTAATTATGAGCAAAAATTTGATTACACACTTTTATGGGGAATTCTTCTGACTTTGGGCATTATCGGCTCTTTTGCAGTTTACCGCCACATCTCCATTACCCGCTACAACCGCAAACTGGGCCGGCTGAACCAGGAACTGGTCCAGGCCAACAAAAAACTGGAAGCCATCTCTTACCTGGACGGACTCACGGGCATCCCCAACCGGCGGAAATTCGATGAAGTCCTTGAAACCGAGTGGAAACGGTGCGAACGAAATCAACTGACCCTGACGCTGATGATGATTGACATTGACTATTTCAAACCGTTCAACGACCGGTACGGCCACCTGGAAGGCGATGACTGCCTGAAAAAAGTGGCGCAAACCCTTGAATCCTTATTGCGGCGGCCCGGCGATTTCGTGGCCCGGTACGGCGGCGAAGAGTTCAGCATCATTCTGCCGGGCATCGAGCCGGCCGGCACGGAAAACCTGGCCCGAAAAATTCTGGACCAGGTGCAGGCCCTTGAAATCCCCAACCAGGATTCAGATGTCTCCCCTTACCTCACCGTGAGTCTCGGCGGCATCAGCGCGGTTCCCACCCGATCATTACCCGCCCACTGGTTCATCAACCAGGCCGATCAACTGCTATACCGGGCCAAGGAAAACGGCCGGAACCGGTACCAGCTGGAAACCCTGTAACCCATCATGCTCAAACAGGTGATCTGAAACTCAAGCCATTGAAAACGGGAGAATAAATGCAGGACCAGATAAAAGACATTGAAGTTTGCTGGGCAAAACAGCTGCAAAGAGAACATGACGATATCTGTTATCACCGACGTGTTTCCCTGGCAACGCCCGTGGTGGCCATCGTTGGCGGTAAAAACCGACTGGGATACTGGACCCCGGCCAACCAGACCATTTCCATTTCCAGGCACTTGATCGAAAACAATCCCTGGGAAATCGTACTGGAAATTTTCAAACATGAAATGGCCCATCAATATGTCAGCGAATACCTGGATAATGCCGACGTTCATGGAAAAGGATTTAAAACCGCCTGTGACATCCTGGGGGTCCACCCGGCGTTTGCCGGATTCGGCAGTCCCCGAAAGGATCATCTGGCAGCCTTCAAGGGAACCCTGCCGGAAAAGGCACAAACCCTGCTGCGGCGGGTGGAAAAACTGCTGGCACTGGGGCAGTCCAGCAATGAATCCGAAGCCCGTGCCGCATCCAGAAAAGCCAGTTATCTGCTGAACAAATACAATCTGGACCGGATTGACAAAGAAGACACCAATGCGTCAGACATCCGATATTTATATCTTCACAGCGGCAAAAAACGCATGGAAACCATTGAAAAACTGATCCTGAAATTTCTGGAGGAATTCTATTTTGTCAGTTGTGTGACCGCCACCATCTATGATGCCCGAACGGATGAAGAATACAGGGCCGGAGTCCTGATCGGCAAAAAAGAAGCCCTGGTGGTGGCTGAATATGTGTACCGGTTTCTTTTGGATACCTCCGGAAAATTATGGCAGGATTTCCGGAAAAAACATCACGGCCAGCGCACCGGGAAAGTGGCGTTTGATTCAGGCTTCATAAAAGGCATCCAATCCAACCATGAAATGATGTTCAAGGCCCGGGAGGGTGGCGCCCTCCCGGGCGACACCTCCCTGCCCATCGCGGCCGTCAGGGCGTTGCGGGTCCAGTCCCGGGTTGAAAACAACCGTGAAAAAACGCGCTTGTTTCCCCGGTTGACCAAAAACCGGTCATCGTTCCGGATGGATGAAAACGCGTTCCGCCAGGGCATGGAACAGGGCAGAAAAACCCATATCCACCGGCCGATGGAACATAAAAAAGACGGGATCACCGCATTGCTGAACCGGTGAAAAAGGCGCGATGACAACAAATCGACTTACTTTTCAGGATCTGTGGGGATACCGGAAAAAAACACTGACAGCAGCAAACGACCTGGACCTGATTCTGCCGTCGGTCACTTCCCTGCCATTGGTCTGGTGGCGCAAAAACTTTTTTTTCAAGGGAATGGCAGACACCCGGCTGGCGGAAGAAACCCGGGGTGACTTTCCGGCGATCCCCAAAATACAGGGAACTCACCCGGTGTTCGCTCTGAAGCCCGTATTGAACCATATCGGATTTGTCGTTTGTCCATGCAGTTCCCAGCCGCAATATTCAAAGGTTCCCTGGATCGAAAAAGGCACCCGGCTGCTCCACACCAACCATGAAATGGACAGACGCTCCTATCTTATCACCCATATCCGGTTCAACATGCCCGCTTCCGCGGCCTCACAGTTGCGTTTCCAGGGAGAGGTGACCCCTAGCGACATCATATCCCCCTCCCGGAAGAATAAAGGATAATCCCCCATGCTTTCTGAAATGGAATTCTCACAATGGCTGAACCAGCCGCAACATTTCGGCCAGATAAAAAAAATGGCTGCCGGGATTCAAAAACGGCTGGTAGTTGCCAACCTGCGCCTGCCGGGGACGGATGCCGGATCTGATCCGCAGGCCGCGCTTGAGGAGATCACCCAGGAGCTGGCCGCGTTCCTGATAGAAACCCCGGGCCTTCAGCCGATGCTGGTCCACGATGCAAATGCTGCGACCACGACAGTTATCCGGTATTTTCTCAATCACGCCAGAAACATGATCCGCAGCAGTGCCCATTCTCAGGATGTCTACAAAGACAATTGGCGGGCTTTCCGGCGGCATGTGCTGGCAGTGCTCGGGGATGCGGATGAGTTCGTGAAGTTTTCCGCCCCCCGGGATATGGCATTCGGTCGGTCGGACACGGCCCGGCCCGTGCTCATTCCCCCGGAAAAAACCGCTGAGATTCCGTTTCCTCCCGATGTGCCGGCTCATTTTGAAAGGATGAATCAGAAAAAACATATTCTGAACCTGGCGGTTCATTTCTGGGGCCACTGCGCGGAAATTGCCGGCACCCGCCATGTCCGAATGAATCTCAACGACTTTATTTCATGGATCGCCATGTATGTCCCGTTGCAGGTGACCCGGGAAATCCCGGATGAAACCGACGCGACCATTCCCCGGATCAGTACGCCCGGACCTGATCCTGAAAAAAAATCCTGTGTGGAAGCCTGGGTAAACAATTTTTACAACCGCCTGGATGCCCGGCAGAAACAGATTTTCTATTATTATGAATGCCTGGGGTATACGGGAAAGCAAGTGGCAAAACGCATGGGCAGAAAGTCCCACCTGACCTACCAGCGGGACCTGATCCGTGAAGACCTCAAAGCGTTTCTGTGTCCGCTGGAGTGGGTTTCGCCGTCCCCGGAAAAAGGGCATGCACCCGGTGATCCGGATGCGTTCCACTTTTTCATGGAAACATTGTGCGCCACCCTGGGGCAAAACCTGGAAAAAACATTTTAAAAGGCAGTCTCCCATGTCCGTATGTATAACCAACAAGGATCATATTAAGGAATATTGATGTATACCCGAAAAACAGCCCTGTCTCTGGCCATTCAGGCCCGGACATGTCCGCCGCAGATTGTTCTCGATGATCCGTCCCATGCCCGGGAGATCACCCGGCACCTGGCCGTATGCCCGTTCTGCAGCACCCGACGGTCCTATGAACTGGATGCCTGCCGGTATCTGGGCCAATCGCTTGAAAAGCAGATACCTCGTGCGCCGGCCCCTTTGCGCATCGAACCCGGGCAGATCTGGCAGATCGACCCGGCCCTGGCAGAATGGCGGGACGGGTTCTATTATTCTCCGCCTGCCGTGGTGGTGGTAACATCACGGGAACAAGACTTCCCCGGCCTGCTGGCAGCCCAGATCTGGCATGACATCTATTTGGCCGGCCCCGGGGACCTGGCGGTGACACCTGACGATTCCCCACTGGACGACCCCGTGTTCATTGAAACCTGGAACCTGTTCACCCTTGACCCCGCCTATCTGACCCGTTACCTGGGCCGGACTCCCGCCGGCACCCCGGCGGATATCCTGAAAATGAACCAAAACCCGGAATATCTGCCGGACTCTGCCATGATCCTGCTGCCCTTAGAACAAAACGATCCCCGGCACTATTTCAGAAAAATGGAGATTGAAACCGGATACACCTTTGCCCGGACCGCTGCTAAAAATTTGATGCAGACACGGACCGGCGACACGGTGACAGACCTGAAAAAACAAATTCAGACCCTGATTCCGGGAGCCAGATTTTCCTGGACCCCCCGGAACACAAAGGAATGTTTCGCGCTTCTGGAATTCCCGGCAGAATCCCTGGCTCTGGCGGCGGCAGACGATGACCACGAAAAAATCGTGGCCACCCATTTTCACCTGACCCCGGATCCGGAACAGGACCTGGTCACCCGGATCACCCCGTTTTACTGCGTGATTTACAGTGAAAACAATACACCAGACACCTTCACCGTAAGCGGTACGTTGGCGGATCTGCATTTTGATCTGGAAAAAACCACTTTCTCCTGCTATCTGGCAGACAATTTTGCCCAAACCCTTGAAAAAGGCACGATCCAGGTGGAACCGGAAACCTGTGCCTTCATCGCCCGGTTTCTCCGGCCCAAAAAATCATCCGAATCCCTGTGCATCCTGGCCGAAGAAACGCAGGCCCCGGACCCGCAAAAATAATGTGTGCCCCTCCTTTCAGCCACCTGCTCGGCATCACCCGTCTGTCGACAACCCATTCAAAGGATTTCGGCGAATCACCCGTGAGGCAAACACTGATCACCCTGCCGCCGGCCAATTTTTTCACCCGAGTGGACCACCCCTGTTTTGCCCGGCAGTTTGATGAAATTTCTTTCCTTTTAAAAGACCGGCCCGGTCTGCTGTCTCTGTTTCATCTCCACCTGATCACGGCCCTGGTGCAAACCCCTGAACCTGAATTCCAGAACGCCCGTCGTTTCCTGGCAGACCACCTGGACTTCACCAACCTGCCTGGATTTGAACTCCCTCTGGAAAACAGGGAAATCTGGTACAGTGTGCCCGTGATTCTGACCAGTTCCGGCCGGGCCTATATCCGTTACATGATTTTAGGAAAAATGTCCTCTCCTGGTTTTCCGGACCTGATGCCGGCCTGGGCATTGCCCTTGTTTGATCCTGCCGCGCTGGAGGCGGTCCGGACATCAGCCCGGGTGGCCCGGGCTTTATGCGGTAAAACTGGAGACGAACGCCTGGTCTGCTATCCATTGACCCAGCCGGCCCCGGCGGTCCCGCAGCACGGTTCTCCACGGTTCCAGGGCACATCCCTGGGCCTGCCCCTGGCTTTAGGCTTTGCCGCATTGCTCAACGGCCACCCCATCCCCCGGACCCTGGCCGCCACGGGCCGGATCACGGAACAGGGAGAGATTCTTGCCGTGGGCCGGCTGGACCTGAAAAAATCCGGTCTGGAAAACGCCCGGTTCAAGGCATTGATACACCCTTCGGACGGATCCGGTTTTTCCCCGGCCGGCCCCATCACCTGCCTGCCCGTATCCACCCTGTCCCAGGCCTATGCCCTGTTTTCCCTGTACTCACCGGAATCCACCCGGAACCTGATGCTGTTGTCCGCCTGCCTGAATGATCCCAAAGTGCTGGCCAAAAATATCGGAGCCCTGCCCTGCGGCTGGCTGGAATGGATCACCCGGCACGGCCTGGCACGGCCCGCCATCGATGCGTTGACGTCTGATCCGCATCTGTTTGCCGCGTATACGGATATCTTTTTGCAGAAAACCGGGGCATTCGATACCGACCATGCAGGGGCGATCCAGGCCCTGGTTTCAAAACAGGCCATCCAGGAACACACACGCACCGCGCCTTTGTCTGTGTTCAAATGGTGCACCGCGTCCCTGGCTCTGGCCAATCATTGCGGTGACATTGAAAACGCGGGGCTTTGGGAAACAACCGGACAGTCTCTCTGTGACATAATTTCCGGGATGGACCTGGATCTGGTGGCAGATTTTTTCAACCATGCCCTGGTGGCCCGGCACAACCGGTATCAGTTTACCCCGCAACTGCCCGAACCCCTGACCCGCCTCCTGGCCTTCCTGGAAAGCATGTACGCCCCAAAATGCGAATTCGGCTGCCCCACGGACCCGGTTCTGGGACGGCTTTACGGCACCCTGATGCAGCATTTTGCCTTCTGCGGCCCCAAATACCTGGACCGGACCCGTTCCTGTTTCCACAAAGCCGTCCAGGCCTTAGGTCGGGACCGGGTCATCGAATTTCGGGAAGAATGGCGCCGGCAGTACAACTACCTCACCTATGCCCTGCTGGATGCCGGGGACCGGCCCGGTGCCTCCCAAAGCCTGGTGTCCTATTTTGACTGCGCCCGGATGGACGATCTGGTAGATCTGATCTTTACTCCGGACATCTCTTTTTCTCCCTGGCAGACGGCTCTGACAGCCCGGTATTTTGCCGGGAACACGGCCCACCCCGCCCGGGACCGGATTTTCAAACATCTGTTGCAACGGTTCCAATCCGATCCCGGTTCGGCCCACCCCCGGCAGCTGACGGCCTTCAACCTGGGCCGCATGGCCCTGGCCCTTGAAGAAACGTCCTTCGGCGCGGCGTTGCTGGAACAAAGCATCGAGCTGTGTTTTTCCCCCAATGCCGGCCCCACCATCCAGGTCATGGCCCTGCTGCCCATATCGTTTCTGCCGGATTCAGCCCTGCCGTCCCTGCAACAGATCCACACCTGGGAACAGACCATTTGTTCGGCCGCAGCCCGGCTGGATGCCTCCCATTTCTCACAGGTCCTTGACACCCCGCTGATGGAGATCCGTTCACACATCAAACAGACCCCTGCAGCCTGGTTTCCTTTCAATTACCGCTGATTTTTATCCTGTTATTTCACTCTTTTTTTAAATTTTTTGCCGCCACTGCCGTATGCCTTGTCAGACAAAGGTAAAAAATTGAAACAAACGCTTTACTTTTTACTTGGATAAAGATAACAAAAACATGGTTCATATGATGTCACCGCCTGTCACAGGCATCGATTTCAATCTTTTTCCCAGGGCATGCATCATGAAAACAGGCAATTATTCTTTTCACATCACCCTTGAAGAACCGGCGTTTCTGCCTTTCTACAAAGGTTCCACGTTCCGGGGGGTCCTGGGACACGCGCTCAAGCGGATCATCTGCGCCCTCAAACATACCTCCTGCAAAGACTGCATGCTCAAATCCCATTGCGCTTACGCCCTGGTGTTTGAAACCCGGTATGCGAGGCCCGCGCCAAAAGGCGACCGGATCTCGGATGCCCCCCATCCCCTGGTGATCGAACCGCCTTTGACTCCCCGGCAGACATTTGCCAGAGGCGATTCCCTGCGATGCAATCTAAAGCTTTTCGGAGAAATCAACCAGCATCTTCCCTATTTTGTCTATGCGTTCGAACAGATGGGAAAACTGGGCATCGGCAAACAGGTCAACGGCCGCCGGCCCGGATTCACCCTGACCGCCGTCACCCTGAAAGACACCTGTTTATACCGGAAAGGCACGGATACCATCACCCTCCCGGACACCCTGCCGGAAACCACACTGGACTTGCGTCAACAGGTCCCGCCGGTCCATCAGCTGCGCCTCAGACTGATCACGCCCTTGCGCATCACGGGCCGGGAAAAAGGACCGGCCGACCTGCCGTTCGATGTGCTGATCCGGTCCCTGATCCGCCGCTGCACGGCCCTGCTCAACACCTGGGGCCAGGGGGAACCGGACCTGAATTATCCGGAACTGGCCCGAAAAGCCGCCGCTGTCACCATCACGGACAACGGCCTGTCCTGGTTTGACTGGAAACGCTACTCAGCCCGGCAGGACCGAAAGATGTTCATGGGCGGCCTGACGGGCGGGATCACCTACACGGGGGACCTGACCCCTTTCATGCCTTTGCTGGTCATGGGGCAGACCGTTCATGCGGGCAAGAACACGGCATTTGGCCTGGGAAAATATACTTTGGAAATTGAAACGCAGTAATTTGTTAAACCATAAATGGAGAAAGCTATGAGTGTAACCCATCTGGAACCCACCGTTCTGAAAATCGCCATGGCGGGATTCTTCCATGATCTGGGCAAATTTGTCGACATCAGCTGCCTGGATCTTCCCCGTGATTATCTGGAAAACAACGCCGGATCATTTCTACCGGTGTGGAACGGGAAATATTCCCATTGGCACGCCCTGCATACTGCCGCCTTTATTGACAGCATGGCCGATTATCTGCCTTTGGCCTGCTCAGACCCGAAATGGGGAAAAGGCGAGGCGTTCATCCGGCTGGCCTGTGCCCATCACCGCCCGGATTCTCCCATGGAACAGATCATCACCCAGGCGGATCACATCAGCAGCGGTATGGACCGGGAAACCTTTGACAGTGACCGGAACAAATCCGTGGATTACAGGGATTACCAGAAGACCCGCATGATTCCGGTTTTCAGCCATATTCGTATCGATGAGGACCGTCAGAAGTTGGTTCTGGAAGACATTCCTGCCAGATATCCTTTAAAAAAAATGAGTCCAGAATCCATTTTTCCGGATGCCAAAGAAAAAGTCATGCCCGCCGGTGCCGCAGATGCCCGCCGGGAATATCAAGAAATGACCCGGGAATTTCTTGAAAAATTCAAACGCCTTGCCCATAAAAATGACGATGCTTCCCTGTGGTTCGAACATGCGGACTCTTTGCTCATGAAATATGTATCCGCTGTTCCAGCGGCCCGGGTCGGTCATGTCATCCCGGATGTCTCTCTGTATGATCACATGGCCACCACATCAGCACTGGCAGCGGCCCTGTATCTGTATCACGACCACTTTGAAACCCTGGACAACACCAGTATCAAAAACGATTCCCTGGAAAAATTCCTGTTGATCAGTGGTGATTTTTACGGGATTCAGAATTTTATTTTCAATGGATATGGCGATACCCGGAAATACCGTTCCAAACTGCTCAGGGGCCGGTCTTTCAGTGTCTCGCTGATGTCTGAACTGACGGCTGACCTGATCTGTCAAAAAATCGGGCTCCCCCATTCATCCGTGGTCTTCAATGCCGGCGGACGGTTCACGGTCCTGGCCCCCAACATCCCCAAAACACAGGATGCGATCCAGGAAGTACGATCCCAGGTCAACCAGTGGCTGGTGGCGCGGACATTTGGAGAAACCTGTATTGGTTTGAGCTGTGTTCCTGCTACGGGACTGGATTTTCAGAAAGGCCGGTTTGCATCCTTGTGGGATCAGATGACAGGGGCCATGGATGACGTCAAGTTCTCACGCCTGAACCTGGAACAACATGGCGGCACGGCAACAACACAAGACTATCTGGACCGGTTTCACAATGACCTGAGTCCCGGCATCTGTCCCCTTTGCGGCAAGCGTCCGGCAGACATCGATGTTCAGCTCGATGACATTCATGTCTGTGCCATGTGCCGGGATCATGTTTTCCTGGGTGAAAACCTGGTAAAAAAAATCTATGCCGTGATCTGCGATTCAAACAGCCGCCCTGCCGGCAAACGACTGAAAGATCCTTTTTTTGACGGATATCAGATTTTTTTCCCTGATCATGAGGCTCAAGACGATTCAAATGCGGCCTTTGATGTCATTCTGAAAAAAGAACAGGTTATCAAATACTGGAAAATCAGGGCCACATCCGGCGATGAATCAACGGAAGTCACTGAAAAGTATATCAACGGGTATGTGCCCGTATATACCCAGGCAGATGTCGGCGATGACGATGAAGACATCCAGCCGGGAATGCCCAGGACCTTGAACGATATTGCCGCATCTGCCGCGGCAAATGGCCGGGGAACCCAGGCGTTGGGAATCCTCAAAGCGGATGTGGATCATCTTGGTTTGATCATGGCCTGCGGACTGGCTGACAACCTGTACACCATATCCCGGATTGCCACATTGAGCCGCCAGTTCAACCATTACTTTGCCGTATTTTTACCTGAACTGCTGGAAAATGATGACCGGTTTCAGAATGTTTACACGGTGTTTGCCGGTGGAGACGATCTTTTCATGATCGGCCCATGGAACCGGATCATCGACCTTGTCCACGTTCTCAACCAGACCTTTCAACAGTATGTGTGCCAAAACAAAGAGATTCATTTTTCCGCGGGCATCTCGGTACACAAAACCCATACCCCTGTGGACGTGCTTGCCGCCACCGCAGAAGCGGCCCTGGACGAGTCCAAAAAACAGGGCCGGGACCGCATCACCCTGTTCGACCAGACCGTTACCTGGCCCCAGTTTCTGGAACTCAAACAGGTGGAGGATGAAATGATCCAATGGCTGGATCAGGAATGGATTACCAATGTCTTTTTTTACAAACTCAACCGATTCATCGATATGGCGGAAAAGGAAAAAGATCTGCTGGAAAAACACAGAACCCTGCACATGCAGGACATGGCCTGCACCCGGTGGCGTTCTCTGCTGGGATACAGTGTGGAAAGAAATGCAGGGCTCAAACTTTCCAGAGAAGAACGAATGGACAAGGTGCTGTATATCCGGAACAAAATCATCCAATGGCTGGGTCTCTACCGGGGCAGCCTCAAAATTCCATTATGGACGATCCAGTACAACCGGCGATGAATGCATTATAGAAACCAATAAATTTTCAGGAGAACTGCTTTATGGAACAGATCAAATTATGGGAAGACAGGGAGAATAAACAGATGAATCCGCTGCTTTTTTCCCAGGTAGCTGAGGATTTTGCCAGGCAGATGGATAAAGAAAGAGAGAGAAAAAGAAACTGCAACAATCAATCACAATTGCGGAAATTTTTTGATGAAATCGTTCGGCTGAACATGGCGGCCAAAAGTGGTCCCGACAACTGGCCCAATGTCCTTCCCCTGGTGCATATGCTCACAGCCAAAGCCGCCTATGCCCATGCCAGAGACCTGGTGTCAGAAGGATTTCTTGATTTCATTAAAAATGGAATCAAACAGATTGAACGACCGGAAGACCTCAGCGTTTTTACAATGTTTTTTGAATCATTTATTGGATTTTTCAAACTTTATGATGAAAAACGTAAAAAATAAGGGAGAATAAATATGACAGCCAAAACCATGAAACTTCAAGGGATCCATATGATGACCGGCAAGATCGTTTTGAAAAGCGGGCTTCACATCGGCGCCGGAGACACGGAAATGAGAATCGGCGGCACGGACAGCCCCGTGATCAAACACCCCCACACTCTGGACCCCTATATTCCCGGGTCCTCCATCAAAGGCAAGGTCAGATCCCTTCTGGAACTTCAGTCCGGTTTGATGGGTTTCACCAAAGGGAAACCTCTGGGAATCAAAGATTACAAAGAACTGGACGGTAAGCAGAAAGAGAGCTGCCGTGATATCATCTGCCTGTTTGGTGCCAGTGGTGCAGATACTGACGAACTGATGGAGATCGGGCCTTCCAGGCTTTCTTTTGCAGATGCCCCCCTGGACGAGGAATGGAAATCAAACGCCCTTGAGCAGAACCAGGCATTCACGGAAGTCAAATCTGAAAATGCCATCGACCGCGTCAAGGGAACGGCGATGCATCCCCGGTTTATTGAACGGGTAGCCGCCGGCGCACAATTTTCCTTTTCCATCAGTCTTAAACTGTTTGAGGGGGATCAGGGTTTTGAAGATTTGTTACTCAAGGGTTTGAAACTGCTGGAAATGGATGCCCTGGGCGGCAGCGGCAGCCGGGGTTATGGACGAATCGAATTTCAATTTGACGATCCCGGTATCCAGGAAAAATTCCAGGCGATCAATCCTCTTTCCTGAAGGAGGTATTATCTGTGAAACTTTATGAAATCACCATACAGCCCGGATCCGCGATTATCACACCGCTGAAAGGCGACACACTTTTCGGACATTTCTGCTGGCAGGCCGCCCATGACCCGGCCCTGGTCGACGGCGGGCTGGATCAGCAGATAGCCCTGTATGACAAAGCGCCTTTTGCTGTCTTTTCTTCCGCCTGCCATCGGACAACCGATGGGAATACCTGGTTGCTGAAACGGCCGGACATCCCTTTAAGTTTTTTCCCCGCATTCGCAAAAATGGCCAAAAAAGAACGGATCAGGAACGTCAAAGAGATCAAAAAAAGAAAATGGATGCCCGTGACGGAACCACTGATCCTCAAACCGGAGCTGGACAGTTTCCAGAACATCGAACAGGTCCGGACATCCATGTCTCATCCCCACAACAGCATCAACCGTCTGACAGGCACCACGGGCAAAGGCATCTTTGCGCCATATGCCATCCAGACTTGCTGGTTTTATCCCGACACCCTGTTGTCCGTGTTTGTTCTGGTTCGGGAAACCGCCACTGATATCGACCGCATCGTCTCAGGAATGCGCCGCATCGGCCGGTGGGGGTTTGGAAAAGATGCGTCCACGGGCATGGGCCGATTTGAAGTGACAGGGTTCCGGGAACTGGCCCTGCCGGACTGTTCCAACGCAGATGCGTTTTACACTCTGGCCCCGTCCGTTCCGGAAAAAGAAACATGGAATCGATGTTATTTCTCTCCGTTTACCCGTTTCGGCAAACACGGAGCAGAATTGGCAGGCGTGGGGAATCCTTTTAAAAATCCCGTTGTGATGGCAGATGAAGGTGCCGTTATTTTCCCGGATCTTGCCGAGGCAGAGCGATTGAAAAAAAATCTCTATACGGGAAAAGCCGTGAACAATGTGTCCAAAATCATGCCGCAAACCGTTGTGCAGGGCTACTCACCTGTATTACCAATCATCTGGGGTGAATCATGAAAAACATATTCCACTGTACCATTGAAATTCTGTCACCTGTTCACATCGGGTGTGATGAATTCTATGAACCCACGGGTTTTGTCATTGATGAATCCAACGGGCAGCTGATCCATTTTGATCCGGTTCTTTTCCTGTCTACCCTTGAACCGGAGGAGCGGGACAGGTTTTCAGCCATCTGCCAGGAAGGGACAGTCTCTTCCATTCAAAAAATTTATCAGTTTTTCCGGGGAAAGCCTGCCCAGGGCCGCCGGGTCCATCTGTGTGACGGTTTTCTGGACCACTACAAAAAAACGCTCAATCTGCCGGACAATCGGTTCCAGAAGGAATTGAACAATTTTTCCATTCAGCGGACCGCTTTCCGTTTGGTCGACGGCCGGCCCTACCTGCCGGGTTCCTCCGTCAAAGGAGCATTGCGTACCGGGTACCTGAATGAGGTATGCCAAGGCAGAAAAACAGGCAAATCCGGAAAGGATATTGAAAAACATCTGCTCAACTATTCAAGAATTGACGACGACCCCTTTGGAAAAGTCAAGGTGTCTGATTTTCAACCGGTGGGAGACACACAAACCCTTATCGTTTATGCGGTCAACAAAAAAAAGAAGATATCTGACAAAGAGGCACGTGGCCTCAGTCAGATGCTTGAAGTGATTCAGCCGGGCGCATTGTTCCAGGGCATCATCGAGGTCGCCGATGCATCGGTTTCCCCCCACATCAAACAACCCGTCCAGCTGGATCAGCTGCTTTCCGGGGCTGTTGGTTTTTATCTCAAAGAATTCCAACGGGAAGCCGGGGAACTGGCAGCCATTCAGATTCCTCCTCCCGTTGTGAAAACCATAGACCAGGGGGGCAATGCGCTGCCATTGAGAATCGGCAGACATTCCGGTGCGGAATCAGTGACCATTGATGGGAACAGAGAAATCAGGATCATGCTGGGAGGCAGGGATTTCACTTGTAAAGATCATGCGACGACCCTTTGGCTGGCTGCCAACCAGCCGAAGGCGGCATCCGCTTCTTCGCTGCAGCCCTTTGGATGGATCTCGATTTCAGGTCTATCCCTGGAACAACAACGCGTTCTAACTTCAAAAGAAAAAGCATACATTCGGGAACAAAATCGGGAAGCTGAAGAAAAACTGGCGCTGCAGGAAGAGCAGCGGAAAGCGGAAGAAAAGGGAAAACGCGAGGCTGAAGAAAGAAAGGCTGCCATCGAGCGGCAGGAACAGGAACAAAAGGAACTGGAACAGAAACTGGAACAGATGGGGCCTGAAGAACGGTTCGCTGCTGAATTTGACAGGGATTTACTGGCAGAGGACCAGATCAATGCCATGTACAACCGGATCGATGAAATAGAGGATGCGTTCAAAATCCAGATCGCATCCCGGCTGGCAGCATATTACCAGAAAAACAACATGTGGGAGAAAAAGGATGCTCCCAGTAAAAATCAGTGGAAAAAAATCAGAGACCGGAAAAACAAGCTCGAGGAAATTTTAGGGAACCAGTGAACCATGGTGACGGCGCAAAAAGAAAAAACATTGTTTCAGCTGTTCAGTCACCAGCTGACACCGGATCAACGGAAAAACGCCAGAGATGAATTCAAGGTGACCCGTTTTCAGACACCTCCGAAACAGATTCTGCACCTCTGGTCCCAGGTGCCGCCCGACGACACCCAAATTTCATCGTTTCTTTCACCTGTTAAAACCTGGCTTGAAGAAACGGCCCATCAGGGAGATCTTGTTTTGATCCAGGGGGATTTCGGTGCCACCTATCAGATGGTCGTCCATGCATTTTCCATGGGGCTTGTTCCGGTTTATGCCACCACCCAGCGCCAGGCCCGTGAAAAAAAAATGCCTGACGGCAGTGTGCAGATGTCCCATGTCTTCCGGTTCAAACGATTCAGAATCTATGGGCAATAACAGGTCTGACCATGTTTTTTCTGGTTTGTTTCGACATCGTGGACAACAAAACCCGTTACCGGGTGGTCAAAACCCTGAAAGGCTATGGGACCCGGGTCCAGAAATCCGTGTTTGAGTGTGCGAACATGACGGAGCACAAATTCATGAAAATGAAATCCGATCTGGAAGATTTGATTGACCATGGAGAAGACACGATCCGGTATTATCCGTTGTGCCGGTCCTGTGTCCGAAATGTCGAATTCTCCGGTATCGGTATGCTGCCTTATGTCAAACCCTTTGCAGTTTTGTAACAAAAAGGGTATTCAGATCTTTGACAATTTGTTTTAAAAATTACAGACCTCCCCGGGTTTTAATGGGTTGCCATTGGATCCGATTGAATATTGAATAAATTCAAAGGATTATGGGATACGAATTATCCGGAGGTCTGTAATTTTAATATTTTAAATAATTTCAATGTATTATGGAACATCGGGCTTGAAAAAAGGTGTGAAAAAATTTCCCAAACCCCAAAATCGGCACAGGTCCGTAAAAATGGCCTTTGAGACCTTTGCCAATCAAGCGTTTCAGATACCCAGAGTCCGAATCACCGCCTCGATTAGAGAGGATTGAGACCATATGGGCAAACGTCTTGGGTATTCCCGCTTTTTTGGGTCCGAATCACCGCCTCGATTAGAGAGGATTGAGACACTTTGCCGGAAACTCGTTGTTTGATTTGAAACAGAGTCCGAATCACCGCCTCGATTAGAGAGGATTGAGACTTCACCTTCCTTTATTTAATTGTGAATGCAACATCTGTCCGAATCACCGCCTCGATTAGAGAGGATTGAGACTTGCTCTTACAATAGTGTTAGCTGGATTTTTTGTAAGTCCGAATCACCGCCTCGATTAGAGAGGATTGAGACACAAACAGATCACCATAACAGTTTTCTTTGATCGTTACGGTCCGAATCACCGCCTCGATTAGAGAGGATTGAGACGGAAATTTGCCTGCTGGCAAGTCATGTTCCACATTGGTCCGAATCACCGCCTCGATTAGAGAGGATTGAGACTGATAGGACCCATGCCAAGGCCCTTTCTGTTGTTGGTCCGAATCACCGCCTCGATTAGAGAGGATTGAGACTTCCCCGTCATCGCCGTGCTGAACTTCCCACCGATCGTCCGAATCACCGCCTCGATTAGAGAGGATTGAGACATTTCAATCAGATCCCGGAGCGCATCATATTTTGACGTCCGAATCACCGCCTCGATTAGAGAGGATTGAGACTTACACTTCATAAAATAATCTCCTTTTATTATGTGTCCGAATCACCGCCTCGATTAGAGAGGATTGAGACTCATCTTTTACCGCCTGGATCTCAGCTTCGGCGTGTGTCCGAATCACCGCCTCGATTAGAGAGGATTGAGACTTTCTCACATTCCCGCACGGCACCACAACCGGCACTGTCCGAATCACCGCCTCGATTAGAGAGGATTGAGACTCTTCAACCAGAACAGATTCACGAAGAATCCCGCTCTGTCCGAATCTCCGCCTCGATTAGTGAGGATTGAGACTTATCCGCCTCAGCAATTCCATTTACATACAGATCAGTCCGAATCACCGCCTCGATTAGAGAGGATTGTAATTGAAACCTGCCGATGACTGACCGAAGGACGGTTAATCCAGGCAACCTGAAAAACAGGAGGTGTTTATGAAATTGTTAGAGTGGGAAGTATCGGAAGATTCTTATCAGGAGCAGATCAATATTCCAAAAGAGATCAGAGCTCTTGCCGGAGAAGAGGGGATTTCAACGGAGGTCAAACAAAGTGCAGCCGTTGAAATACTGAATCTGACCACAGGTGAGTCATATACGGGGCGGCTTGCCATCACAGGGACCCATCAACTTTATCTGCCCGTTGAGATTCAAAAAATGCTGGAAGGAGCCGGCCGGATAAGGATCCGGTTGATATGAGTGGTATGAAAGAGGGTGTCGTCAAAATTCCGATTTCAGAAATTTACCTGGATGAATCCATTTATCCCAGGGAAACGATTGATCACAGGCGCATTGCCGTTTTTGAAGAAAATCTCCGGGATGGATTTGAATTTGACCCCATCGAGGTACAGGTATGGCCGGATCCGGAAAATCCGGCAAAGGTCAGGTACCGGATCCTGGATGGGCGCCACCGGTGGGGCGCGTATAAAAAAACGGGTGCCACCCACATCGAGGTGGTGATTATCACCCTGGACCAGATGGAACCGATCCTGTATGCGGCCCAAATGGCCATCGGGCCCAAACAGCTGACGGAAGCTGAAACACGCAATACGGCACGTCGTGCGTTTCAAAGCGATCCCCGGCTGACCTCTTCTGAAATCGGCCAGGCCATTGGCAGATCCAGGCAGGCGGTTGACAAATATATCGCCGATTTAAGGGCCACGGCTATTTTTGATCTTGAACTCAAAATTTTCCGGTTACATCAACTGGGGATTCCCCAGGACCGGATTGCCAGAAGAGTCGGTCTGGGTCAGCAGAGGATTTCACGCTATTTACGCCTTTTGCCACAAATAGCAAAAGGCGTAAACACGGATTTATCGAAGGGTTTTACCGTCCCGCAGGTGGCGCAAAAGCACGGCTGGCCTGAATCTCTGGTCTGGTCACAGGCGTTGGTAAAAGCCGATGATTTTGACCGGTTCAAGGCACTTCAATGGGGCATCCGGACCTGGGATGTGTGGAATTTCATGGAATGCGACCCCCGGTTCGGCGATGACTGGCCCGGCCGGATCCCGGCCCAGCTGGTGGCGCATATCCTGTATTTCTTCTCAGAGCCCGGTGACCTGGTGCTGGATCCCATGGCCGGGGGCGGGGTGTGTGCCGATACCTGCCTGGCCATGGGCCGGCGATGCTGGAGCCTGGACATGGATGACCGGCCCGAGACCAGGCCTGAGATCGAGCCCTGGTTCTGGGACCCGGAACAGGAATGGGACACCCGGCCGTTTTTCAATACCAGGGAAAAGCCCGCCCTGATCATCTGCGATCCCCCCTATTTTGATAAAAAAGCGGACGCGTATGCAGAAAAGAGCATTTCCGGGTTGTCCAAAACAGAGTATCTCGCCTTTTTAGAGCGGTTTTTGCGTTTTTTAAAACAGATCTCCAGAAAAAACGCCCGGCTGGCGTTTATCAATGCAGACTGGCGGGATTTTCAGAACTGCCCGGCAAAAAAAGAGGATCAGGGCCAGGCGATTTTACTGACCGATTATTATGAGATGTTTAAAAACACGGGCTGGACCCTGACTCATCTCATCCAGGCGCCTATGTCTTCGGAGCGGTTTAACGGCGGGGTGGTGGCTGCCATGCAGAAAAAAAAGATCCTCGGGGTCACCAGCCGGTATGTGATGGTTTTGAAATAAAGGAGGTCAAAAATGGCACGACGAATTTATATCAGTTTTATCGGTACCGGCGATTATAAGCCGGCAACGTACTCCTTAAATAACAGAACAGCTGACGTCTCCCGGTTTGTCCAGTCAGCTGAGTTGCAGATTATTGGCCCGGATTACTTTGACAAGGTTTTTCTGGTCATGACGGAAAGTTCCAGAGAAAAACATTTCAAGGCATTGAGATCGGAATTGATAAAACTGGGCGTTGAAAATATTCATGACATCTCAATTACGGAAGATCTGGAACCGGCCCATCACTGGGGATGGTTTGAAACAATCCTGAGCTTTATTGATCATGGAGATGAATTAACCGTTGATCTGACCCATGGATACCGGATTATCCCCATTGTTTTTTCCACAGCCCTGAATTTTCTCCAGAAAGCCAAGGACATCAAAATCAAGGCGGTTTACTATGGGGCTTTCGAAGCGGGTGTCGATGTGGCCCCTATTGTGGATGCCAAGGATTTTTACGTCATCAATGAATGGACGGATGCCGTCGCAAGACTGGTCGAAGATGCTGATCCCGGCAAGCTGGGCCGCGTGGCACAGAAAGAGGAAAACACCAATTTAAAGGAATTTGACGATCCTGAACTGGTGGCTGCTTTTGACGACCTCACAAAGGCGCTAAAAAATGTCGAAATCCATACGGTTTCGGAAAAAGCCGCCCGGGCTGTGAATCTCATTCGAAAAAAAGAAGCCGGGGCGTCAACGACAGGCAGAATTCTGCTTGAACTGGTCAAGGAAAAATTCATTTCCCTGATCAAGGACAAATCATTCACGGGGCGGTATGACCATGACTATTTTCAACTCCAGCTGGAAATCGTCAAGATTCTGCTGGATCATCAGCTTTTTATGCAGGCCTATACCGTGATGCGTGAAATGCTCGGGTCCTTCGGGTTGATCACCATGAAAAAAAAGGCGAAAATCAGCAATGAAAAAGGCAGAAAACAACGGCGTAAAGCGGAATTGTTCATCCGCATGCTCCAGAATGACGAATCAGAATGGGAATTTTCTGAAGATGAAAAAAAGAATATGGTGCGGATCATGCCTCTTTACAGGGAAATGGAAGCTGCCGGTATTGTGATACGATTGAAAGCTTTGACCGAAGATCTGACTAAATACAGAAACGGATTCGATCACGCCTGGACAAAACACCCCACTGCCTTTGATGATATTGAAAGCAAAGGGAACAGGTTTTTTCAGGAGATCGAAGATATCATACAGCAGCTGGCAGCACAGCATTTTTTTTAATTTTTCGTATTCAGTGCCGTAATACCTGTCAGAAACCCAAAGGAGGCGATTATGGCAACACTGGAATCCGCAGCAAGAATCATTCATCGGCCCGAAACCCCTTCCGTTCCGGCGGTCCCGGCGAAAACAGCTTCCCGGGAGCCGGAAACCGAATCCCGGACCGATCTGTTCACCCAGGACGAACTGTTCGGGGTCAAAAAAGGCCAGTACATCAAAAAAGCCCGGGCCAGGGTATTGGCGGACATCGAATCGTTGTCCGGCAACTGCCGGTGGCAGGATATCGTCAGTCTGTATCATCCCGTGGAAGAAAAACTGCCGGAGCTGGATGAGGCAGGCATGGCCGACATGGTCAAGGAAAAAATCGCGTTCGCCATGGGACACCTGAAACAGTTCGACGATGCCATTTCATTGCTTACTGCCTGCATCCGCAATGACCCGGACAATTTCTACACCCGGTCATCCCTGGCATATACGGCCTACTCGTCCCTGTTTGCCGCCAAAAACCGTGAAATTTTCCTGGCCGGGGCTCCCCGGGCGAGGCGGATCGAGCTGGCTCACGAAAACTTCACCCGGGCCAGAAAACTGCGGCCGGACGGGGTGACCAATTGTTACCGACATGCCATGCTGCACCTTCAGATCCAGAACAAACCCAAACCGGCCCTGCACCTGCTGAACCAGGCCATTGCCAACTGGGAAAACCTGTCGGAACAAGACCAGACCCGGCGGCACCAGGAAAAGAAAAACTATGTCAAATCCCTGTACCGCAGTGCCAGTGTGCTTCTGGCAAACGGCGAGGCATTGAAGGCCCTGGAACGGATTCAGACCTGCCTGAAACAGGATGAATCTTCCCATCACGTATCTGTGTGCTTCAAATATTTCGCTTTGGGCAAAATCCAGTTCTGCCGGGAGGAATACGGCCGGGCCGGGGAAGCCCTGCGGTTCGCCCTGCAAAGCCGGGAGAAAAACCAGCCCGTGGATTTTGTGCATGAACTGCTGGCCCGCACCTGCCTGGCACAGGGCCTGATCGATCAGGCCAAATACACCATCGAGCAGGTCCCGGTCAGGATGCGGCGGCCCTATTTCCGGTGGACGGAGGCGGATGTGCTGTGTGCGGCAGGACGGTTTGACCGGGCCTTGCAGGTGCTCACGGAAACCGCAGACCGGGACAGCCGGTCGAAACATGTGGCCCTGGTGCGCCTGGCCAAAATCTGCTACAGCCGGGGGCAGTTTGAATCCGGGGCTGGACATGCCGGCCGGGCCGTTGATTTCTTCAATGAAAAATGGGGCAATCTTTTTTATGAAGGCCTTTTCTGGCAGGCATTGTGCGCGTTCAAGGCCGGCCGGAAACAACAGGCTGAAACCCTGGTGGCGGAACTGGAGCGGGCATGTCCGAACTTTCCCAAACTGGACCGGCTGGCCGCCATGGTGCGGGGATAGGATGCCATGAAACCATCTGCAACAACACAGGTGCTTTCCGAGACCACCACAAAAGGACGCTCCAAAAACACTGCCCCACCGGGAACAGATTACACCCTGCTGGTGCGGCGCCTGGAAAAAGCCGTGCTGGAAAATCCGGAAAACGCCCGGGTCCGGGAGGTCCTTGCCAGACAAGTCGTGTGGCAGAAGCTCCCCGTGCCCCAGGCCCTGGAATGGGCCTCTCTGGCCCAGATTGCGGGATTGCCGGACACGGCCCTGGAGATCTATGGGTTCCTGACAGAAAATGATCCGGACAATGCCGGGATCTGGGAACCCTATATCCGGTTGCTGGATATCCTGGATTACCGGACGCGGCTGTCTTCGGCTGCGGCCCTGGCCGGCCGGTATCTGACCAGGGAAGAGATCGCAGCCTGGATATCCGGAAAGTCGGAGCCAGCTGACAGTCCTCGACGGATGGACCCGGATCTGGCCGCAGCTGAAGATCCCTTTGCCCGGATGCATGCCTGGCAGGCTTTACTGGACCGTTTCATGGATCTGTTTGCCGGCCGTGATGATGTGTTCGCCCGGCAATGGGCGGACAAAAATGAAGGGAAATCCGGTTATGTGCCCGTGCGCCGGCCCATGGACAAAGCCGATCTGGAAGAGCATCTCAAGGGATTGAAAACCTACGGCATCTATCTGATGGCCCAGGATGCCACGGTCCAATGCGGCATCATCGATGCGGACCTGGTGAAACCGCTGCGCATCACCCCCCGGAAGCAGGCAGACCAGGCCCGGATCAAAAAAGAGCAGGTATACATGATCACCCGGATCAGGGAATCGTCCCGGGAACTGGGTCTGACACCGCTGGTGGAGGTCAGCGGGGGCAAGGGGTTTCATTTCTGGTATTTTACAGACCGGCCCGTGGCGGCCTCTGTGATGCGCAAGGCTTTGGCAGGACTGGTGGACCCGTTGAGAAAAGACCTGTCCTGTTTTGAACTGGAAGTGTTTCCCAAGCAGGACCAGTTGAGCGGCAAGGGATTCGGCAATCTGGTGAAACTGCCCCTGGGCATCCACCGGCTGTCCGGCAAACGGTCTTATTTTCCGGAATGCGTTAAAAAAGAGATCCCGTTGCAGCTGGCGTTTCTGGAAAAAGTTGAAAAAGCGGATTCCCGGAAGTTCACTTCCGGTCCGAAAACGGCTGCCACTTCCAAACTGGTGACCCATCCGAACCTGGAAGCGCTGACAAAGGAATATCCCGGGCTGTTTGAACTTCAGCGCCTGTGCCCGCCCCTGGGGCAGTTGATCGCTCTGGCCAGGGAAGGCCGGGGGTTGCGGGTCAGGGAAGAAAAAATCCTGTTCCAGACCCTGGGGTTTTTGCCGGATGGGAAAAAAATTCTTCATTATCTGTTCCAGCATGATCCGGAATACAATTCGCACATGGTGGATTACAAACTCAGCCGGCTGCGCGGCACGCCTTTGGGATGCAAACGGATTCATTCCCTGACGGCGGCTACCGTGGATTTCTGCGACATCCGGCCGGACCATACCGGATATATCCACCCGCTGATACAGGTCCAGGCCTGGCAGAAAATGGATGAAAAAAAAACGCCGGTTTCCGGCAAGGTACAGAACCTGACCCAGGCCGTTGAAAACCTGAAAATCGCCATCCAGCAGGTGGAGCGGTTTCTGTCATAGGAAAATATTGATCATGGCGCTTCGGATCATTTGAAACAAATCTCAACCCGGTCGGAATCAAGAATCTTCTGATCCACTGTCATAAATGTCAGGTCGTAAACCAGTGCAGTGGCAACGAGAAATCGATCCGCAGGGTCTTGATGCGGTAATTTCACCTGTCTGCTTTGAATGGCTACTTCATGATTCAAAGACGCTTCTTTGAAAGGAATGCTGCCCAGCACCCGTTCGATCCATTCAACCGGATCGGCATGATCGATCCGGATTCTGTTTTTTTCATGAAGCATCAATATTTCCCACGTGGAAATGGGGGACAGCCAAAGGGTGCTGACTGGATCTTCAAGTGCCTTTTTCATTTCATCCGGCAGTTTATCAGAGCCGGTGAGACTCCATAAAAGGATATGTGTGTCCAGCAGTAGATTCATTTCAACACATCCCATTCTTTTTCATCCACAACCGGTTCCAGAATGTCGCCGGTGATTTTTATCTGATCTTTGAAGCTTCCTATCCAGGATCCATTGTTTTCCGTAGCCGGCGGCCGGGTCACCAATGCATAGGGTTTCCCTCTTTTGGTGACGATAACGGATATCCCCGTGTTTTTCACCTGATCTATGATTTTAAGGCAGGTTGCTTTGAATTCCGAGATCGAAATTGTTTGAGTCATGCCATCACCTCCTGTTTTCATAATCATTAACATGGTCAAGTTTTGTGGTCAAGTTTTGTTATTTTTCCTTTTTTTATTTTCCTCATCCAGTGCCGTAATACCTGTCAGAAACCCTAAGGAAACGATTATGACAACACTGGAATCCGCAGCAAGAATCATTCACCGGAAAATCGCCATCCAGCAGATGGAGCGGTTTCCGGCATAGGAAAACAATGTGATGGAAAACCTGTATGTCGTGGAACAGGGCAGTTTTCTGGCCAAAAGCGGAGACACCCTGAAAATCGTGAAGCAGGGCACGGTGCTGGACACGGTACCGGCCAAAGACCTGACCAAACTGATTCTTACCGGACACGTGTCTCTCACGGGTCCGGTAATGGATTATCTGATCAGACACCGGGTGGAAACCGTGTTTCTCACCCCCACCGGCCGGTTCCGGGCCAGGCTCATGATCGACGAGCACAGGCATGTAGCCTTGCGAAAGGCCCAGTATGAAAGGTTATCCGATCCGAATGACAGCCTGAACGTCATGAAAATCATTGTTCAGGGCAAACTGGAAAACATGGCCGCTTTTCTGCTGCGCCGGGGGCGGGATTACAATGAGCCAAAGTTGAAAGCCGGGGCTGCGGCCCTGACATCCCTGACGTCATCTTTGAAAGCCGCCAGAGAAAAATCAATTGTCCGGGGCATTGAAGGGGCCGGATCCCGGATTTACTTCAGTGTGTTTCCTCTGCTGATCCGCAACGACGTTTTCTTCTTCAACGGCCGGAACCGCCGTCCGCCCAAAGATCCGGTCAATGCCCTGCTTTCATTTGTGTATACCTTGTTGACAAACGAGGTGATATCTGCCATCAAAACATGTGGACTTGATCCCTATCTTGGGGCGCTCCATGAGATCAGCTATGGCCGCCCGTCTCTGGCCTGTGACCTGGTGGAAGAATACCGGGCTCCCGTTGCAGACCGGTTCGTGCTCCAGCTGCTGAACCGGAAAATGATCAAGCCCGAGGATTTTGTTTACCGTAAACCCGGACAGAAAGTCTATACCGATGAAAAGGAGATGGCATCCAACCGCCCGGTGGAGATGAAACCCCGGCTATACAAAACCTTTCTGGCCGCCTACGAGCAGATCATGCAGGGGCCGGCCGGGCACAGGAATACGATCCAGGCCCAGGTGAGGACATTTGCCGATTTTCTGCTGGGCAAAAAAATATCGTATCGTCCGGTAAAGTTGTAACCGTTCTTTGACAATCTATCATGAAAATAACAGACCTTTGGCAGATTTGATGGGCTGCCATTGAATCTGCGGGAAAAAGATACAAATCCAGCAGGTTATAAAAAATCAGGACATGGGAGGTCTATAATTTTCAAATCTTCAATAAAACCGTTAATTTAAACATGAGGGGAATCGACATGGACTCCGTCTATTTATTAGAAGCGCGATATGTCAAAGATTTTAAGGTGTTTTTAAAATTTAACACGGGTGAGTCTGGAGAGGTTGATTTGAAGGAAACAATATTCAAATATAAAATTGCTGAATCCTTGCGTGACCCAAAAGCATTTTCGAAGTTCTACCTTGACTCCTGGCCTACTTTGGCCTGGGAATGTGGTTTTGATATTGCGCCTGAATCACTCTATTTCATGGCGACTGGCAAATCAAAAATAGAATCTACTTCCGTCGCATAACGAATGCATATATGTATTGAAAAATCAGGTCTTCCATGCCGGACAGGCAAAATTGACTCGGCGGTCCCGCAGGCGGAAAGAGAAAAAATTCTCATATGTTACTGTTCCGAAAATCCGAGTTTTCTGAGTATCTTTTCCAATGGACAGAAGTCCGTAAATCCGGACTGAGTCAGATTCAACCCGACAAAAAGCGTCAGAGCAAACCACCAAGGTGAGTGAAGCAGCCCAAGTAATGCACTGATGGTAACCATAAGCCCCGGTATGATTCTCATTAATTTTTTAACAGTCATATCTTCCTCCTGTGTATCATTTGATGACTATCAAAACTGCATGGAAATGTCATCATTCCTTTTAAGCGACTCGTTAAAACCCCTGACCAGGCCTGGCGGAAACATCTTCAGCTGATCCTTGCTGAATTTCAATTGTGGGAGCCGATCCATTACCAATTCGGCGACGGCCAGAGACTGGGCAGCATCTCTGTTTTTTTTTGCCGGTTCCCTGTCATCTCTCCGGCTGACCCAGAATTTATATAAAGCAAAGGGCCAGGTCATGGCGACGTTGAACCGGTTGGGACTGTTCAGAAATCCGCTTTTTTCTGTTTCTGGTTCAGGTCCCTTTGAAAGGGCTGGACAATCTGTTTCAGGTCTTCTTGAATTCCTTCAAGAAATTCATTGGATTCCGGCATCTGATTTTCCTTTGCAGTTTCAATATTTTATTCAGCCCTGTTTTACACAACTGCCGGAAAAAATTCAATACCATCACACCGCCTTTTCCGGATCCGTTGCACCAAAGACCGGTGGTGACAACTTTTTTATATGGAAAAACAGATGTACAGAACGTTCACGTCGAGGAAACGGCGAGGGGCATGCTGCTCCTGGCATGCAGTGTTCGCCATCACAAATCCGGGTTGCGAAGCTGCGTGTTGTCGGCTATACTTAAATAAAATCAAAATAACGGCGAGGTGGACTATATGACAGCTATAATCGAGAGAGTGCTCAATGATGCGCTGGCCCTGCCGCCCATTGAGAGGGCTGAGTTGATTCGACGTCTTTTCCAGAGTTTCGATGTCTCAGAGGACAATCATATAGATACTGCCTGGACAGAAGAGGTTGAATCCAGGATCGAAGCATACGAAAAAGGGTTGCTCACAGCCTCCCCGGCAGAGGAGGTTCTGGCCAGGATCAACCGGCGATGAGAATACTCGTCCTCTCATGTGCGGAAAACGAATTCGCTGAAGCCGTTGACTACTACAATGAACAACGCCCTGGCCTGGGATTTGAGTTTGCCGGGGAGGTACAACGTACATTCGAGCGGATCCGACACCATCCAGAAGCCTGGCCGGTGTTTTCATGCCGGGCCCGGAGATACCTCACTGACCGGTTCCCAGCATGGTGATGTCTTTGACCACCACATACAGGGCCGGGACAAACACCAGGGTGAGGACCGTGGCGGCGGCCAGGCCGAAATTGATGCTGACGGCCATGGGGATGAGAAACCGGGCCTGGAAACTGGTTTCCGTCATGAGCGGGGCCAGGCCGGCCACCGTGGTCACCGAGGTCAGCAGGACCGGCCGGAACCGGTTGCGCCCGGCTTGGATCACGGCATCGAACACGGCTTCGCCGCTCCGGACTCTGGCATTGATGAAATCGATCAGGATCAATGAATCATTGACCACAATGCCGGACAGGGCCACAATCCCGAAAATGGAGATCATGGTGATGTCCAGGCCCATGATGAAGTGCCCCGAAATGGCCCCGACCAGGCCAAAGGGAATGGCACACATGATGATCACGGGCTGGATATAGGATCTGAACTGGCTGGCCAGCAGCAGAAAAATCACCATGGCTGCCACGGCAAACCCTGTTATCAGGCTTTCCATGGATTCCTGACTCCGCTGGGCCTGGCCTTCCAGGTCATAGGAAACGCCGGGATATTTTCGGGCGAGTTCAGCCAGATAACCGCCTTTCAGGTCCTGGACGATTTTCCGGGCATTGGCCTTTTCTTCATCGAGGTCGGACGTCACGGTGATGACCCGGCGGCGGTCCACCCGCTGGATGGTCGAGTAGCCGCGCTCCGTGGTGATGCCGGCCACCTGGTTCAGCGGAATTTCCCGGTTGTCCCGGGTCCGGATTCTCAACGCGTCGATACTGGCCTCGGTGCTGCGTTCCGGCTCTGAATACCGCACCATGACCTTGATGTCATTTTTTCCCCGCTGTATCTGGAGGACTTCATCCCCGTAATAGGCCTGCCGGATCTGGGTGGCGATATCCGCCATGGTCACGCCTAAGGCTTCTGCGCCGGGTTTGATGACCATCTGCTTTTCCATCTTCCCGGGCCTGAAATCATCGGTGATGTCAAAGGTCCCCGGATAGGTGGCGATTTCCGCCTTGAGATCCTTGACCGCTGCCGCAAGCATTTCGAGGTCGTCTCCCTTCATCCGGATCTCGATGGGACTGCCGCCCGGGCCGCCGCCGATAATGGTATAGGTGAGCTGTTCGGTTCCCAGGATATCGCCGGTCAACTCCCGCCACATGGCCGTGATTTCAGGTGCAGGTATCTCCGGCCGCATGGCTGATGGCTGCACCTCGATCCAGACCTCACCGCAATGTCCGCCGTACACACCGGGTTTCCAGTCCCGCCGGGGAATCACACCCACCATGGAAAAGGTGTTGACAACCAGGTCCTGGCCGCCCTGGACCCGGTCCCTGAAACGATCATTCAGGGCAAAGGCCCCTTTTTCAATCTGCTGGATCGTCTTTTCCGTGGTTTCAAAAGGGGTGCCCAGCGGATAAATGGTTTCACAAATCATCCAGTTGGAATCGTTCTTGGGAAAAAAGGTATACGGCACATGGCCCCCGGCGATCAGCCCCAAACTGACAATGAGGCATCCCACACCCAGGGCCACCGTGAAATACCGGTTTTCAACGCAGTACCGCAATACCGGCAGATAAAGGCGCTGAATCACCCGGTTCAGCGCTTTTTCCACCCGCAGCCGAAGCCAGGCATGCCCGTCTGACAGGTCTTTTCTGACCCACTCAAACCAGAAAAACAGCAGCCCGTACCACCGGGGCCGGAACGGGCGCCGGGGTGTCAGGGTCCCGGCCAGGTGGGCCGGCAGAATCAGGAACGCCTCAACCAGGGAAAGAGCCAGAATACAGATCACAACCTTTGGCATCACGGAAATGAATTTGCCCATGATCCCCTCGATGAACAAAAGCGGGGCAAACGCCACGATGGTGGTGGTGACCGCCATGACCACGGGTCCCCCGACCTGATCCATGGCGGCCAGGACCGCCTCTTTGGGAGGTTTGCCTTCGGAATAATGGGTATAGACGTTCTCCCCCACAATGATGGCATCGTCCACCAGGATGCCTAAGGTCATGATAAACCCGAACAAAGAGAGCATGTTCACGGAGGCCCCCAGGTACTCGAGCACCAGAAACGCCCCCATAAAGGTGATGGGGATGCCCGATGCCACCCAGAACGCCAGCCCCAGGTCCAGAAACAGCGCCAGCACGACAAACACCAGAACAATACCCTGGATGCCGTTTTTCAGCAGCAGATCGATCCGGTCCTGGACCATGTCGGCCATGTTGTACCAGTGGCCCAGTTTCACGCCTTCGGGCAGAGAACCGCGGCGTTCCTCAAGATAGGAGAGCACCTGTTGTGAGATGGCGATGGTGTCCTGGCTGTCCGTCCTTTCGACCAGCACCAGTGCGGCGGGCTGCCCGTTGAACCGGGGCTTGACATCCGTGTCTTCAAACCCGTCTTTCACCTGGGCCACATCCCCCAGCCGGATGGTGGTGCCGTCCGGCCGGGTTAAAACAGGAATCTGCGCGTACTCTTCCCCGACATATTTTTTCCCCTTGGCCCGGACCAGGAATTCCCCGCCCGGGGTCTTAATTTTTCCGCCGGGCAGCTCAAGGCTTCCGGTCCGAACCGCGGCCGCCACCTGGTCAAAGGACAGGTGGTAGGCCCGCAGGCTTTCCTCTGATATTTCCACAGAAATTTCAAACTCTCGGACCCCCACCAGGGAGGCCAGGGAGATGACGTCGGTCTCCACCAGATCATCCCGGATCTGTTCCGCCGTATTCCGCAGCACCCGCTCGTCCACATCCCCGTAAACCGCCACATAGATGGCCGGTTGATTGTTCTTGATCTCCGTGATCACCGGGTCTTCCGCCTCTTCCGGAAACGTGTCGATCAGATCGATTTCCGTTCTGACCTCGTCCAGCTTTTCATTGATGTCCGTGCCGCCCACAAGTTCGATGATCACGGACCCATTGCCTTCAATGGCACTGGAATACATGGTTTTGACATCTTCCAAGCTCTTGAGCTGCTCTTCGATCCGGATGCAGATGCCCTCTTCCACCTCTTCCGGGGAAGCCCCGGGATAGGGGACGGAAATATGGATCATGTCCATTGAAAACTGCGGAAACATCTCGCGTTTCATGGTCATGGCCGTATAAAGTCCTGCAACGATCAGAAACACCATGATCAGGTTGACACTGACCCGGTGCTCCACGGACCATCTGCCCAGGGCTTTCATGGGGTGTCTTCCTGATGATCCGCCGGTTTGACCGTGACCGCCATGCCGTTATAGGCCCCGGGCAGCGGCGACGAAACCACATGATCCCCGGGCGCGAGTCCGGATTCGACAAACACCTGGTCATTGAATTTGCGCAGCACAGAGACCTGGCGGATCTCCAGCCGCCCGTCTTTGACCACATACACCCGGTTGCCCGTGTGCACCAGGTGCCTGGGCAGAACATGAATGTCATCAAAACGTTTCCCTTGTATCCGGCACTGCACAAAAGCACCGGGTTTCAGGGTATCCAATGGGTTGCCGTTGTCCGGCCCTGGATCGGGCAGAATCTCCAGGGTTATGGGAAGGGTCCGGGTTTGATCGTCGATTTCCGCCTTGATCCGGGCCACCCGGGCCGGCCAGCTCCGGGTTTCCTCTGATGCGGCATTGGCCATACGGACCTGCGCTTCCGGCAGCTGGCCCCTGTCAAACAGCGGCTGGATCCATCGGAGTTCCGCCAGAGGGATCCGGACATCCACATCCAGGGCCCCGGCCCTGTATACACGGCCCAGGATCTGGCCGGGATTCACATAATCCCCCTGCTCCACCAGACGCGACTGCACAAACCCGGCAAAAGGGGCCAGAATCCTGGATTTTTCAAGGACCAGGTCCACCTTTTCCACATCGTTTCGGGCCAGGGCCAGGGCCGCCTGTTTCTGGGCCATGAGGGGGCCGGCCAGGGCCATGCGGTTGCGGGTGGTCTGGACCTGGATTTTGGCCGCCAGGTACTGCTGCTGCGCCTTGTCCAGACTGGTTTTTGAGGCAAATTCCCGCTGATTCAACGCCTTGAGCCGCTCCACCTCTTTGGCCGCCAGGTCCATATTGGACTCGGCCAGGCTAAGATCTGAAGACAGATTTTCAATGTCCCGGGCCAGATAGTCGATCTCCGCCTCTGCCTGGACCACCCGGGCTTTTGCCGCAGCCCGGTCCAGGATGGCTGCGCGCCGGTCGATTTCAATGATGACCTGGTCTTTTTCAATCTTTTTGCCTTCCCGGAATGCCGGGTCCATCCTTTCAATCCGGCCGGCCACTTCAGCCGCCACTTTGACGCTGTTCCGGGGGGCCACGGTGCCGAACGCCGCCACCACCATCTGCCGGGTTTCCGGGTGCATTTCGATCACGCGAACCCCGGGAGGGAGCGGTTCGACGGGCTGTCTGTCAGGCGTTTCCCTGAGGCTGTACAGCCAGAAGCCCAGCGCGGATGCTGCTGCCAGAACGATAACAACCCGGACGAACCGGATGACAATAGATACCATGACCTGTTTTCTCCTTATCCGCCTATTCCGGCTGCATGGGGATGTTCCATTTTTTCATGTATTTCCAGATGGATGCCCGGCTCAATCCGGTCTGCCTGGCCGCTTCTGCCTTGTTCCATCCGGCGGCCTGAAGGATGGCCACCAGGCGTTCCCGGGTCAATCGGTGTCCGGGTCTGTGCACGGACACGGCCGGAGGGGCTGACGGCAGTGGGGCCGTCACATCCATGGACCCGGCATTTCCGTGTCTGATTTCCAGGGGCAGGTCTTCGATAACGATTTCCCGGCCGTCACAAAGAACAAACGCATGTTCAACGGCATTGGCCAGTTCACGGATATTGCCCGGCCAGTGGTAATCCATGACCGCCTGCATGGCCTGTTTTGTCATGCTTGTGACGGCTTTGCCCGAGGCCTTGTTGTTCAGATCGATGAAATGGCGGATCAGCAGGGGAATGTCTTCTTTGCGTTCCCGCAGGGGCGGCAGGAAAATGGGAAATACCTTGAGCCGGTAATAGAGATCTTCCCGGAAGGTTCCTGCATCCACCAGGGATTTCAGGTCTTTGTTGGTGGCGGTGATCACCCGGATATCCACTTTGCGTTTCCGGGAGTCGCCCACCCGTTCGATCTCTTTTTCCTGGAGCACCCGGAGCAGTTTCACCTGGATGTACGGGGAGATCTCCCCGATTTCATCCAGAAATATGGTGCCGCCATCCGCCTGCTCAAACCGGCCGATCCGGTCCTGGCCGGCCCCGGTAAATGCCCCTTTGACATGGCCGAACAGTTCGCTTTCCAGAAGGGATTCAGACAGGGCACTGCAGTTGACCGTGACCATGGGCTGGTCCCGCCTTTCCCCGATGGAGTGGATGGCGCCGGCCACCAGTTCTTTGCCTGTACCGCTTTCCCCCTGGATCAGAATGGAGGTGTCGCTGGCGGCCGAGGCTTTGATAAAGGAAAATACGTTCTGCATGACCCGGCTTTTGGCAATGATCCCTCCCAGCCGGTTGAGTTCGCCTAAGCGGCGGGTGGCTTCCTCCATCTTCAGCCGGGTTTTTTTCAGCTCGGTCAGATCCGTGACCGTTTCAACAATCCCGATGATTTCCCCCCGGGTGTCTTTAATGACCCGGGCGTTTTTGGTGATGGAAAGGGTATGTCCGAGCTTGTGGGTGATCAGGCATTCTGCGGGCACCACCCTGCCGGTTTTCAGAATCCCGCAGTCTGTGATGCCCGAGGGACGGTCCCGGCCAAAGCATTGGTTGAATTTCAGAATGCGGCAATGCTTTCCTTTGATCTCTTGGAATGCATACCCGGTGATGGCTTCCATGGCCGGGTTCCAGGCCACGATCCGGCCATGGGGGTCCAGCACGAAAACGCCGTCTCCGATGGCTTCCAGCAGCAGTTTGACCAGTTCGTTTTTCTGAATTTCCTGGTGGATATGTTTCATGGGCGGATCATCCGGTTTCTGATTATGGGTGTCAAGTAGCGCCACCATCGGCGCCACTTGACGGGTGACCCATTATAAGTAACGGTTGTTCAGATGTCAATTTTTAACAATTCCCAGCAGCGCATGTAACGAAATAAAATAATTTTTTATTTTATTTCAAATAGTTATGATAAATTTATCCGCATTTCATTTCTTTGTGGCATGCTTGTTGTAGTTAATAGTGTCACTGTCGATGAACGACATCAGGCAAAAACCCAAAACACAGGAGAGCAGCCATGAGTAAATTAAACAAGTACATGATGGTTCACAACAACCCGGGCATCAACTGCGAAGAAGTTCAGGCAAACTGGCGGAAACTGGCGGCCGTGGAAAGCGCCACCTGGGTCCGAACCTATTACAATGACGAAAAAGGGGTTCGCTACTGCCTCTGGCTGGCCCCTTCCGAAGAGGACCTGAAAGACATCTTCACGGAAATCGGCATCAGCTGGGAGTCCATTGTGCCGGTGGAAGAAACCGTCCCGGATCTCTGGGGCGAAAAATGGAACGAACACCTGGAAAAAGACGTGGCCGCCGATACACTGGGCAACTGAAAACCACCACCTGGGGTGCCGGCTGGATGATCCGGCACCCCCGCTTTTTTCTGCCGGCGTTTCCACCGGCGTTTGGCAAAATTCCACGGAAATGCCGCCGGATTCACCGCCCGGTCAGGGGCCGGCCCAGACTGTAAATCTCCCCGCAGGTATCAAATTCCCGGACCTGGTCGATGTCATCTACCACAACATCCGCACAAAACAGCCCGTCACGGGTCCGGCCGATATCATTGACCACCACATTTGCCCCCCGCCGGGCCAGTTCCAGGGCATAGGCCCGGCCGATGCCGGCTCCGGCACCGGTCACCAGAGCGGTCTGTCCTTGAAAATCGATCATTCTGTTGCTCCTGTTTGAAAATATTTCATGGCAATTCGCTCATGTTGTATTACATTTTACTTAAACGGGCAATGGCGGCCATTATGCCCCGTCCCGGAAACCCAGCCTTAAAGGAGGCCTGACATGGCTCAGATTCATATCAATCCGGATAACCAGACCCCGGAAACCATCCATTTGTCCATCCCAGAAGATACCTTCAATTTTTCATCCGCCAAGCAGATGGCCAAAGACATGGCTTTTGAAAAATGTGATGCCCCCATGATCCTG
Organism: Desulfotignum phosphitoxidans DSM 13687; assembly: GCF_000350545.1. Taxonomy (GTDB): domain Bacteria; phylum Desulfobacterota; class Desulfobacteria; order Desulfobacterales; family Desulfobacteraceae; genus Desulfotignum; species Desulfotignum phosphitoxidans. The sequence continues at coordinate 356,524 of NZ_APJX01000003.1, read as the reverse complement.
TCATGGAAAAACAGCAAAACGGGGGAATCCTATCCCGACTATGAATGCGGGGTATCGGACCGTCCCTTCTGGATCCGGTACGCTGAAGGCAGAGGCGCCAACCTGACCATTGATTTCAATGACGGGGAGTATGTGTTCATGATTTTAAAGATGTAACAGCAACCGGCATCCTCCAGCAGGTCCATCCTTTTTTGATGACATCTGACAAATCAATTGACATTACCTATCACCAACGGTACCCTGTCTGATAGATTGCGCTGGCAACTTTCACATTGCTTGTCAACCAGGGGGATCCATAGCCGGAAAGAACGTCATGACAGAAAAAAATCCCATAAAAACAGTCTATTGTATTTTGTGGATTGCAGCCGCCCTTATTGGGGTGGGTTGCTTTACCCCATATGCTCACCCTGTTTTTGCCGGTGAAGCCGATACCGCCGCCAGGCAAACCATCCGCTCAGGCGCGGAAGTCGACTATCCCCCTTTCAGTTTTGTTGACGAACATGGCACGGCCAATGGTTTCTCCGTAGAATTGATGCGGGCGGCACTGGCCGTCATGGGCCGAGATGTCACCTTTCGCACAGGACCGTGGACAGACGTCCGCACCTGGCTGGAACGCGCTGAAATCGATGCACTTCCCCTGGTCGGCCGCACGCCCGAGCGGGAAGCATTGTTTGATTTCACAGTGCCTTACATGTCTTTGCACGGGGCCATTGTGGTGCGTGGCAATGAAACCGGCATCAGGGACCTGGCTGATTTACGCGGGCGCAAGGTGGCGGTGATGACGGGCGATAACGCCGAGGAATTTTTAAGGCGGGAAGATCGGGGAATTGAGATCCATACCCGACCCACGTTTGACATCACCCTGCAGGAACTGTCAGACGGCAGATATGATGCCGTGGTGGCCCAGCGACTGGTGGCCCTGCGCCTGATACAGAAAGCCGGACTCACGGACCTGCATGTCATAGAGCGGCCGATTGAGGGTTTCGAGCAGGACTTTTGTTTCGCCGTCCATGACGGCGACCGTGACACCCTGGCCCTGCTCAATGAAGGGCTGGCCATCGTCATGGCGGACGGCACGTATCGCCATCTGCATTCCAAATGGTTTGCCGCCATGCAGCTGCCCTCGGATCGACCCATCGTTGTCGGCGGGGACCGGAATTTTCCGCCCTATGAATTCCTGGATGAAAACGGTCAGCCCGCGGGATACAATGTGGATCTGACCAGAGCCATTGCCAGTGAAATGGGTCTGAATATCGACATCCGGCTCGGCCGGTGGACAGAAAGGATAGAGGCCTTAGAAAACGGCAGAATCGATATCATGCAGGGCATGTTTTATTCACCGGACCGGGATCTGAAATTTGATTTTTCACAGCCCCATGCCGTCAGTCACTATGTGGCGGTTGTGAGAAACGGCGAGGGACCGGCACCGGAATCTGTCAAGGATCTTTCCGGAAAACGCATCGTTGTGGAACAAGGTGACATCCTGCATGATTTTGTCATCACAAACGACCTGGACACCCAGGTGGTTGCCGTGGCGGATCAGGAAACAGCCCTGCGCGAATTAAGGGAGGGCAGACACGACTGTGCGCTGGTGTCTTTGATTACGGCCATTTACCTGACAAAAAAACACGGCTGGTCAGATGTGGTCATTGGAAAACAAACCATTTTTGCCGCCGAGTATTGCTATGCCTCCGCCAAGGGCCAAAAAGCGTTGCTGGCCCAGTTCAGCGAAGGATTGAAGGCCCTGGACAACACGGGTGAATACCGGCGAATCCATGACAAGTGGCTCCGCGTTTACCAGGACACGCCCACCTCATTGACCGATGCGCTCCGGTACTCGGCCATCGTCATCATTCCGCTTCTGGTTATCATCCTGCTCGCTGTCACATGGTCGTGGTTGTTGCGCCGCCAGGTCGCTGAAAAAACCAACGCCCTGCAGGAAAGCCTGGACCGGTTCAAATACGTTTTCGAAGCGGCAAATGTCGGAAAATCGATCACACTGCCCACGGGGGAAGTCAATGCCAACAAAGCCTATGCCGATTTTCTGGGGTATGCGCCCGAGGAGCTGGAAGGCAAAAAATGGCAGGTTCTCACACCGGCGGAAGATATCGAAAAAATTGAAATGAGAATCAGCCGGCTGCTGACCGGAGAGAAACGGGCGGATCGTTTTGAAAAACGCTATGTTCACAAAAACGGCACCCTCCTCTGGGCGGATGTCAGTGTCGCTATCTGGCGTGACGACAAAGGAACCCCCCTTTATTTAATGACAACGATCGTTGATATCACTGAACGCAAAAAAGTCGAGGCGGACCACGACAAACTTCAGTCCCAGCTGCTCCAGGCACAGAAGATGGAATCCGTGGGCCGTCTGGCAGGCGGTGTGGCCCATGATTTCAACAATATGCTGGGTGTGATCATGGGGTATGCGCAACTGGCGATTGATAAAACAGATCCTGAAGACTCTCTGCGTGCTGATCTGAAAGAGATCGTCACGGCGGCGGAACGATCCACGGATATCACCCGGCAGCTTCTGGCATTCGCCCGGAAACAGACCATCGATCCGAAAGTGCTGGACCTGAATAACACCCTGGAGAGCATGCTCAAGATGATCCGCCGTCTCATCGGCGAAGACATCGACCTTCCCTGGAAACCCAAACCCGGGGTGTGGCCGGTAAAAATAGATCCCTCACAGCTGAACCAGATCCTTGTCAACCTGTGTGTCAACGCGCGGGATGCCATCGCGGATGTGGGGAAAATCACCATTGAAACCGATAACGTCCGGTTTGATGACGCGTATTGTGCTGACCATGCCGGATTTATTCCGGGTGAATATGTCCTTTTGGCTGTCAGCGATGACGGGCGCGGCATGGACAGGAAAACGCTGGACAATATTTTCGAACCCTTTTACACGACCAAACCCATCGGCAAAGGCACGGGGCTCGGGCTGTCGGTGATCTACGGCATTGTCAAGCAAAACAAAGGGTTTATCAATGTTTACAGCGAACCTGAAAAAGGGACCACCTTCCGGCTTTATTTCTCACGTCATGACGATGTCGTCCGACGGATTGAAGCGGATTCAGCCGAAGAAACTCCGGCCGGATCGGGTGAAACCGTGCTGATTGTTGAAGATGAAACCTCCATTTTGACGCTGACTAAAAGAATCCTCGAACAGTTGGATTACAACATCCTAACCGCGGAAACCCCTGGTGAGGCCGTCGCTTTGACAAACGAACATGACGGTGAAATTCATCTGCTGATCACCGACGTGGTCATGCCGGAGATGAACGGCCGGGACCTGGCTGAAAAACTCCAGGCGGAATACCCGAAACTGAAAGTGCTCTTCATGTCCGGATATACGGCCAATGTCATCGCCCATCACGGCGTTCTGGATGCAGATGTTCATTTCATTCAAAAGCCTTTTTCCAACAAAGATCTCGCAGTGAAGGTGAAAAAGGCGTTGAAGAGGTGAATCGTTTTTCCCCGGGGAAACCGTCCCTGGGAAAAAACTGCCCTGTATTATTTTCAACCGATTTTAGATGATGGTCTGATCCAATGATACTCAAAAAATCAGCAACCGCCATATTTGAAGCAGGTGTCCGGTCAGTGGCACTGATGCCTGGATAAAAAAACAGGTGCGCATTTCCAGCGCCAATGTCACGGACATGCAGATTCTGCTGATGAGTTGGTTCCGGATTTGAAAAGAACCGAACCCTTTCTTCCAATTCGTTGTTCATCTCATTTAAACAGTTAAATTCACGACATATGGTTACTAATTTTTAATTATATTTTAATTTCAATTAGATATAAAAAAATTAAACTTTTAACCGACATTTTCATAAAAATATATTGACAAATAAAATTATTCCAGATAAACGCTTTTTAGTATTTATTAACACTCTGTGAAGGGAGACTAAGTATGAAAAAAGTATTAGCAATCGTTTTAATCTGTGTTATGGGGGTGTTTGCAAATAATGCCTTTGCCAAGGATGTCGTACTGAAACTGGCCCATATCACGGCCCCCGGTGGCATGCTTGACATGAAAGCCCAGAAATTCGCGGAACTGGTAAAAGAAAAAAGCAGTGGCAAAATCACCGTAGATATCTATCCGGCCCAGCAGCTGGGCAACATCAAGGAGCTGCTCCAGGGAATGAGCATGGGTACCATTGATATCGTTCAGGAAGCGGAATCGTTCATGGATACCTTTGACAAGGATTACGCAATTTTTGGTACGCCTTTCATGTTTTCCAGAGAGGAACTCAAATCCAGCGAATATATCAAAGAGGTCAGAGAAAGGGTGCGCAAAAAAACCGGTATCCGCACATTGCCTGGCTTTGCATTCCGGCCGGCCTTTCATTTGTGGACCCAGAAAAGACAAATCATGATCCCTGAAGAACTGAACGGCGTCAAGCTGCGAGTTTGGCAGGCAAAAGCTCTGGTGGATACCTGGAATGGTCTGGGCGCTACCGCAGTTCCCCTGGCCTGGGGGGATGTGTATCTGTCTTTGTCCCAGAAAGTCGTGGACGGCATGGTTCACAATATCGTCCAGGTAAGGGATGAAAAATTCTACGAACAGCTGGATTTCTGCACCAAACTGGATTTCATGCAGCTCTATGACGTCACCTGGATTTCCGATATCAAATGGCAGACGCTGTCGCCCGAAGACCAGGCAGTATTGAGCCAGGCAAGCGAAGAATGCGCTGAATGGTTTGTGGATTATGGACAGAGTCTGGAAGCAGAAGCCCAGCAGCAGATGGAAACGGCCGGGGTCACTTTTGCGGTTGCCGACCGGGACAAATGGACACAGAAAGCCGGCATGGTTCACAAAGAACTTGAAAAAAGCGGTCTGTGGTCTGAAGGCCTGCTCGAAAAACTAAACAAATAACCCGGGAGGTATCATGGGTTTACAGGGGTTGAACCGGAAACTGGCAGGGCTGCTGGATTGGGCCATCGGGTTGATCATGGGCGCCGTTGTTGCCATTCTGTTTGTGGGAGTGATCATGCGGTATGTCTTCAATGCCCCGCTGTTCTGGTCTGAAGAGGTGGCGGTGATGGGACTGATCTGGATGACCTTTCTGGGCGGGGCTATCCTGATGCGTCAGGACAAAAACGTGTGCATCACCCTGTTCAGCGATATCTGCCCTGCCCCCGTGGGCCGGTTCATGAAAATCCTGTCCGGCGTACTGGTTATCCTCATGCTGTGTATCATGATCTACCAGAGCTGGCAGCTTACCGGCCGGCTGGCCCATGCCACCACCCCGGCACTGCGGATAAAGGAATCCTGGTTCGGTTGGGCCATGATCTGCGGGTTTGTTATCATGCTGTATTACCAAATACTGCACCTGATTGCCCTGTTGAAAAACAAGACCGCCTTTCCTGAAACAGCGGACCAGGACCGGGGCTGTGTCTTATGAATGCCATCATTTTGATCTCGGTTTTAATGATTCTGATGGCCCTGCGGGTGCCGGTGGTGTTTTCTCTGCTTTTATCCTGCCTTTTCTATGTGACATTCCTCAAAGAGATCCCCATGATCATACTGGCCCATCGGATGCTGGGCAGTCTGCAGATTTTTCCACTGCTGTCACTGCCCCTGTATATCCTGGCGGCGGATATCATGAACTCCGGCCGGATCACTGAAGAGATGTTTAATCTGTCTCGTTCGCTGGTGGGCCATATCCGAGGGTCTATGGGCCATGTCAATGTGGTGGCGTCCATGATTTTTGCAGGCATGAGTGGTTCCATCACCGCGGATACCGCCGGTCTGGGCAAGATTGAAATCCCCATGATGACCAAGGCAGGGTATGACAAATCCTTTGCCGTGGCCGTGACCGGTGCCAGCTCTATTATCGGTCCCATCATGCCCCCTAGCATCCAGATGATCCTGTATGCAATGATCGCCGAGCAATCAGTGGGCCGGTTGTTTGTGGGCGGGGCCATCCCCGGAATGGTCATGGGACTCGCCATCATGGTCACCATCTATTTTTATGCAGTCCGCCGCAAATATCCTTACGATGCAAACCGGGCTCCCTGGGCGGAAATCTGGAAAAGTTTCAGGCGGTCCGTCTGGGCCTTAATGACCCCGGTGATCATTCTGGGAGGAATTGTCACCGGCATCTTCACTCCTACGGAAGCCGCAGTTGTGGCGGTGGTGTATGCCTTTGTCATCTCTTTTTTCGTCTACCGCACCCTGCAATTGAAAGACATGTTGAAAATGATGGTGGGTTCGGCTGTGACCTCCGCTCTGATACTGGTCATCATGGGAGCGGCCTCGGTGTTCGGGTGGATTGTCACCATGGAAAATATCCCGGCCCTTATCCGGGATTTTATTATGGCCACCACGGACCAGCAATGGGTGGTGCTGATCATCCTGAACCTGGTGTTTCTGGTTGCCGGATGTTTTTTTGATATCTGCGCCATCATTCTGGTGTTCACCCCCATGATACTGCCTGTGCTGACCGCTTTTCAGATCGATCTGGTGCATTGGGGCGTGGTGGAAGTACTCAATGTGTGCATCGGGTTTCTGACCCCGCCGTTCGGGGTGGGCCTGTATGTGCTCAGTGATTTATCCGGCCTGAGTGTGAGCCAGGTTATGAAAGCAGTGACCCCGTTTCTGATTCCACTGTTGATCTCGCTGACATTGATCACATTTTTTCCGCAGCTGGTCCTGTGGCTGCCGGAAATTGTATTTGGATAGGCACAGGGCATCCTATTTTTCCAAGGAGTAAAAATGAACAGTAAAGAACGATTCACCGCCGCCATAAACCATGAAGAACCGGACCGTGTACCGCTGGACCTGGGGGGGTGGGTGACCACCATCAGTGTCAAAACCTACGACCGGCTGCTCAAAAAACTGGGCATCCAGCGGACAGCCGTCGCATTTGACTGGCTGCGGCAGAATGTGAAACCGGATGAAGACGTGCTGGAGCGGCTCGGAGTGGACACCCGGTATGTTCACCTTGGCGATTCCGAATTCTGGCGGTTTGAACCACAAAGGACGGAAAAAGGCCTGTATGTCACGGATGAATGGGGATGCGGGTTTCTCATGCCCGAGGATTCGCTTTATTACAATCTGGTTGACAGCCCCCTGAGAAATGCCACAGTGGATGATCTGGCATCTCATACCTGGCCGGACCCGGATGATCCCGGATATCTTAACGGGGTAGAAGAACAGGCCAGACAACTCGCTGAAGCAGGAGAATACGGTGTGGTGGGAAGTTTTGCCTGGGAGACCTGGTTTGAACGAGCCTGGAAACTGCGGGCCATGGACCGATTTTACATGGATATGGTGGCAAACAAAGAATTTGTTCACGCGCTGCTGGACAAGACCCTGTCTTTACACATGCGATTGTTGGATAATGTACTCAGGGTGTGCGGCCAATACCTGGATGTGATCATTCAGGGCGGTGATCTGGCCGGCCAGAAGACCACGCTGATGTCACCGGCCACATACCGGGAATTTATCAAGCCCCGCCAGGAAAAAATCATCCGGTTCATCAAGCAGAGAACCGATGCAAAAGTTTTCTGGCATTCCTGCGGCGCAGTGTCCAGTCTTCTGGATGACTTCATCGATGTGGGGGTTGATATCCTCAATCCGGTCCAGGTCCGGGCCCATGGCATGGATGCGGCATCCCTTAAAAAACGGTATGGCAAACGGCTCGTGTTCTGGGGTGGGATTGATTCCCAGCAGGTGCTGCCGTCCGGCACGGTCAAAGATGTGGAAAACGAAGTGGCCCATCTGATTAAAAATGCTGGATCAGGCGGCGGACTGGTGATATGCTCGGTGCACAACATCCAGGCGGATGTTCCGGAAGACAATGTCCTGGCTTTGTATGACACTGCCAGAAAACTGGGCCGATACCCGCTGATATGACCACTGGAACACTCAGGCGGCAAACTCTATGGAGACAGTTCAGGTGATAGAGGGAAAACGAATCAAGCAATACAGGGAGAAAAAAGGCTGGTCTCTGAGAAAACTGGCGGGCAAGGCAGGAATTTCTCCCAGCATGCTCAGCCAAATTGAATCCGCCAAAGTGGATCCATCCCTGTCAACATTGAGAAAAATCGCCATTTGTTTAGAGGTACCTTTGTTTTTCCTGGTTCTTGATTATTCTGCCCCGGCCCATAAAAAAGTAAAAGTGAACGAGTCCCGGCTGGCGGTTTTTCCCAATGACGGCCTGATTTATCAGATCATTCATTCTGACCAGGAAAAAAAAATGGGCATCCATATCGGTGTTTTGGAAAAAGGGGGCGCCACCAGCGCTGACCTGCTGCCCCATGACGGTGAAGAATGCCTGATTGTCCTGGAAGGCAGCATGCAGGTGGTGTACGAAAATGAAACCATCGATCTGGCAGCCGGAGAAAGCCTTTATTTTGACAGTTCTGTGCCCCACAAACTGCAAAACATCCAGGATGAACCGTGCCGGTTCTATCTGATTATTTCACCCCCTAAATTCTGATCTCCAACGCTTGAAATTATTCAATTACCGGAAATTTCCGATGACGAAGCCAAAACGATAATATGTTGAAAATCCAATGAGAAAAATTTCAAAAGCCATATTTGACGCCGGGATTCGAGCGGTGATGCCCGAAGTCTGTGTGGCAAGGCATTTAAATCTTTCCGACGGCCGGCTGTGGATCGGGGGAATTGACCTGGACCTGGATCAGATCCGGCATATTTATGTGGCCGGGGCCGGCAAGGCATCGGGAGCCATGGCCCGTGAGGTGGAACAAATTCTGGGGTCGCGTATCCACGACGGGTTGGTGATCACCAAATACGGACACGGCCTGCCCCTGAAACACTGCCGGGTGCTGGAGGCCGGGCACCCGGTGCCGGATTCAGCCGGTGTGGCCGGCGCATCAGCCCTGCTGGACATGGTATCGGAAGCAGGAAAGGACGACCTGATTGTCTGCCTGATATCGGGCGGAGCATCGGCCTTGACCCCGGCACCGGCGGACGGCCTCTCTTTAGCGGACAAACAGGACACCACCCGGCAGCTTTTGGGGTGCGGGGCCACGATCCACGAAATCAACACCATCCGCAAGCATCTGTCAACAATCAAGGGCGGGCAGTTGTGCGCGGCTGCCAACGGGGCCCGGGTGGTGTCGCTGATCCTGTCCGATGTGATCGGCGATGACCTGGATATCATCGGTTCCGGCATGACCGCCCCAGACACCGGACACTTCAGGGAGTGCCGGGCCATTCTTGAGCGCCACGGGATCTGGGATTCCGTGCCTGAACCGGTCCGGAGCCATATCCGGTCCGGCATGGACGGCCTAATTCCTGACACGCCCAAACCCGGTGATCCTATCTTTTCCCGGGTTACGAACCAGGTGGTGGGCAGCCTGTCCGATGCCCTGAGTGCTGCGGCCATAGAAGCGGAAAATCAGGGGTTCACGCCGGTGGTGCTGTCATCCATGATCCAGGGGGAGGCAAAAGAAGCCGCCAAAGTGCTGTGCGCCGTTGCCCGGGAAGTCCGGCGGTTCGGCCGGCCGGTAAAACCCCCGGCCTGTCTGCTGTGTGGCGGTGAAACCACTGTCACCATCAAAGGGAATGGCTCAGGCGGCCGGAACATGGAACTGGCCCTGGCCGGTGCCTTGGCCCTGGCCGGGGAAGAAAAAATTCTGCTGTTGTCCGCGGGCACAGACGGCACGGACGGCCCCACAGATGCCGCCGGGGCCTTTGCCGATGAAAACACGGTGTCCCGGGCAAAGGCCCTGGGGCTGTCCGCAGAAAAGCATCTGAATGAAAACAACGCCTACCCCTTTTTCAAGGCACTGGATGATCTGCTGATCACCGGCCCTACCCGCACCAATGTCATGGATATGCAGATCCTGCTGGTTTCCGGATAAACCGCTCAATTTTTTCAATTGACAGGCTTTGCATGCATTGATTACAATGAACGCATGATTATCTTTTATTCCAATAAAAAACCGGGAGCATTTTTAAAATGGCCAGTCTGACGTTAAGAAATATCGATGAATCCATTAAGGTAAAATTACGCATTGTGGCTGCCGCAAATAACCGATCAATGGAAGAAGAAGCCAGGCAGATTCTCAGGAAATATTTATTGGAAGAGCGATGCGCAAAAGGCATCGGCACACGTATCGCCAGGCGGTTTTCAGAATTGGGTGGTATTGAATTGCATCTGCCTCAAAGATCTTATCCGCGTGATACAACATTATCTGAATTGGAAACTCCCTTGTGATCCTTTTGGATACCAATATCGTATCTGAATTGATGCGGCCCCTGCCCAACTCTAAAGTGGTTTTCTGGCTTGATGATCAGCCCGAAACCGACATTTGGATCAGTTCTGTCACTTTAGGCGAAATATTATTGGGCCTTGCGCTTTTGCCGGATGGAAAAAAGAAACGGGCACTGGTGGGGGCGGCATCTCAGATGTTTGAAAATGATTTTGCCAGGCGCTGCCTTCCATTTGATTGCGAAGCCGCTGAGGTTTATGCACTGATTGTTTCACAAAGGACTCGAAAAGGGCGCCCGATAAGTGTAGAAGATGCACAAATTGCAGCCATCGCCCTGACTGCCGATCTGACCTTGGCCACACGGAATGTCAAAGATTTTATCGGAATTGAAAAACTGAAATTCATCAATCCATGGGAACTATAAAAAACGATCTCTGGCCGGCATCTATGTGACATATCAGGTCATCCGCCACATGAGCAGGGCCTCCCGCTGGGCCACAGGCCCCAGGCAGAACCGCCGGCAGTCCGGCTGATCCAGCCATGACAGTCTGATTTTCAGGTTGGGAGACCGACCGTCCCCTGATTCCAGGATGCTGACATGTCCTTTCATTCCTCTGATGGCGGTGCGGAAATAGGAGTCAAACCCGTGCACCCAGTCATCCGCAATCTTTGTGATCATGATATAATGCTCTTCCTTTTGGGTGAGCCGGATATTGCACAGCACCACCCCGCCCTGATCCAGACAGTTCTGAATCGGCCCGTCTGAGTCCAGGCGGACCCCCTCTTTTTCCAGAAACACGGTGCGCACGGCAAAATTTTTGAAGCGGTAGGATTCCAGCCAGTTGCCCACCAGCCGGACCGCGTATTTGCTGGTGCCCCCGATGCCGAACCGGGCATTGCGGCCCACGGTATCCAGGCAGTACAGATAGATGTGCCGGATCACCATGGGCGGCACCTGTTTTCGCTTGAACAGATAGCTCACCGCATTGATCAGGGCCGTGGGCACACAGTCATATTCAGACACCTGGTAATGAAGGGGGGTATGCATGGATTCTCCCGGCACTCGGTTTGCTGTAAAAAAATTCTATATACCTTTGTCCGCCATTTTGCAAGAAATACAGATCATGACGGACCGGCGGTCAGCAAGGGAATGACAAAAAAAGCCGTGTATCCCAGATAAACGGCCAGCAGGCCGGCACCTTCCAGCCGGTTGATACGCCCCGGCCGGCCCCTGAACCCGTATCCGATAATGAAAAGGGACAGGGTCAGCCCTCCCATCACCGCCATATCCCGATACAGAACCGATGGATCCACCCCGAAAGGATGAATGACACCGGCAATCCCCACCACAGCCAGGGTATTAAACAGATTGGATCCCAGCACATTGCCCAGAGCGATATCATGTTCGTTCCGGCGGGCCGCAATAATGGAGGATGCCAGTTCCGGCAGGGATGTGCCCACCGCGACAATGGTCAGCCCGATGATCATATCGCTGACATGGAACATCCGGGCCAGTTCCACAGCCCCCCATACCAGTATCCGGGAACTTAAGATCAAGAGAACCAGGCCCAGAATCAGCCGAAAAACCGCCCGCCGGATGGACAGGCCCGAATCCATGGCCCGGACTTCCATCTGCTCGGCCAAAGGATCGGTCTTCCGGCGGATTCCCTGCACAATGGTCCAGCCCATCAAAACAGCGAACACCCCCAGCAGTATCATTGCATCTGACAGGGAAATCATCAGGTCCGCCACCAGCCATACCGATCCTGCGGTAATCAGTGTCAAAATCGGGAGTTCTTTTTTCAATACCGCGGAATGGACCATGACCGGACTGATCAATGCCGTGATGCCCAGAATCAAAGCGATATTGGCGATATTGGATCCATAGGCGTTTCCCAGGGCAATTCCGGGACTGCCCTGCACGGCGGCCAGCGCCGATACCACCATTTCCGGCGCTGAAGTGCCGAATCCCACGACCACCATGCCGATGAGCAGCGGGGGCATGCCGAAATAAGTGGCCGTGGCCGCCGCACCCGACACAAACCGGTCCGCACTCCACACCAGAAGAATCAATCCTGCAATCACCGCAACAACCGCCATCCCCATCTGTCGGCTCCTTTTATTTCACTGTTTTACGGCAACCTGTCATACAACCGGGATAAAATCAAGTTTTCAAAAATATTTGATACGGCCTGTCTTGCATTTAGCGTTCAATAACGGTATCTGATGAATAAAACAGGTTTTCGGACTGACCCAATGATATCACAGGATCTGATCATGGAAAACAACCGCCTTGTTATCCGGGCCGACCAGCTGTATGACGGCCGGTCTGTGCACACAGACATGACCGTGGTGGTGGAAGGCCGCCATATCGTGGATGTGACGGACAGACCCTGTCCCGGCGACATCCGGGGCATCGTCACCCCGGCGTTCATCGACCCCCATTCCCACATCGGCATGGAGCGCCAGGGGGAACCGGTCTTAGAAACCGAAACAGACGAGCATAGCACGCCTTTTGCGCCGCTGCACAATCCCCTGGACAGCATCTATTTCGATGACCGGGCCTTTGCCGATGCCGTGGACTTCGGGGTGCTGTATTCCTGTGTGGTGCCGGGGTCCGGCAACATTATCGGCGGCAAAGCCGTGATCATCAAAAATTTTGCCGAAAACCGATCTGATGCGGTTGTCAGCGACTATGGATTCAAGGCGGCATTCGGGTCCAATCCCCGGATGTCCACGCACTGGAAAGGCCCCCGGCCCAGTACCCGCATGGGAGCCGCCGCCATGCTCAAAAAATATCTGTCTGATATCTTTCGAAAACAAGAGCAGGCCTGCATCAAAAAGGAAAAAGCCCTGTATGAACTGACCCGGCCGGACAGCCCGAAAAAAGGCGCGGTCTGGGCCCAGCGGGAATATGATCTGGCCCTGTCTGAATCCGAGTGGGAGATCTTCCGGCTGTTCAATGGAGACAAAATTCTGAAAGTGCACCTGCACAAGGCGGATGACGCCCTGTTTCTCATGGATCTGAAAAAAAAGTTCAATATCAGAGTCACGGCGGAACATGCCCTGGACATTTGTGACTCAAGGATTTTCAATGCGTTGGCCGACCACGGCATCCCCGTGGTGTACGGACCTTTGGGGGCTTCAGACGGCAAGGTGGAGCTGAAAAACGCATCCTGGCGGCACACGGCCCGGCTCATGGCATCCCGGGCCAAATTCGGTCTGATGAGCGACCATCCCATCATCCTGGCTCATCATCTGAGAGACAGCCTCAAATATTTTCTGATCCAGGGCATGGCCCCGGCGGATGCCATCGGTCTGATCACGTTAAAAAACGCGGAAATCCTTGGCATCGACCATTGCCTGGGCACGGTGGCCCCGGGCCGTCTGGCCAGCCTGATTGTCTGGGACAAAGACCCGTTCCATTTAGGCGCATATCCGCGGGTAATTCTGGCTGAAGGCCGGATCATCCGGGACCGGCGATGATACCTTTTATCTGATCGGAACTGAAAACCATGCACCGATGTTCAAAAAATTCTAACGGCCCCTGACACATGAAATATCAAAGGCCGTTTGCTGAAGACAGACGGCCTTTGATATTTTCAGTTATCTCATTCCGGATCTAAACCACGGTTTCGGCAAAGGTCACTTTATCGGTAATCCGGTCTTCCGGGGCCAGGCGGGTGAGCTTGACCATCTCAAATCCCGTGACTTTGATGAACACCTTGCCCGACATATCCGTCAGAAAAAGGTCATAGGTGTTGGTTTCTTCACCGGATGCCTTTTTCCGGGTAATGCACAGGTAGTCCGTGTGTTTTTCCACGGGAGCAAAAAAGGTCATGGCCGCAATGCGGAAGGGCAAAACCGTTCTGGAGGTGGTTAAAAATTCCAGCAGTCCGCCGGTCTGGAACATGGCATCCACCAGCACCGGGGCGGCCTGGAAATTCGGATCAGCCACCCCTTTGAAAAACGGGGCCTCCGACCGGTCCGCCACCGTGGTGATCAGGGTTTTTCCATCAAAGGAATTGATATTCGTGATGGTGCCGAACAGCCCGAACATGAACAACCGGCTGGGATGATACACCAGATCGGCCAGGTCCCCTTCCCAGGACACGGGAGAAAATTCCGGCAGATCCATGGTTTCAGGTGCCGGCCGTTGTTTTGCCAGGAAAAAATTCCCCTGGTAATGCTGTTTGGGGTCCCCCATCACTTTGCCGTTGGGGGTTTTGAACACTGACGTGATGCCACAGGCAAACTCACCGGGTGCCTGCAGGGTTCCGGAGATGATGATCTCTTTGGGCCGCCCCTTGAGCAGCTTGATGCCATAGGGAATGGAAAAATCAGACATTTTCGTGACCACAGACCCGTCCCCGGCCAAGGCAGCGGCTGCCTCGGCCATGGTTTCAATGCCCGTGGATCCTAAAAACAGCGGCACATCCCCCATGGTATGGTCATGCAGAAACACGTCATGTTCCAGGTCCAGGACCCGGGTCCAGACCGCAGTATCATCCGCCTTGTGGGTCAAATCGCCTAAAAACGGAAACGCCTGATCTGACGGCGTTCCCAAAAGACCGTCAATGTCAAAGTCATAATCCAGACCGGAAAACACCATCTCCGATTCCGTGGCATCCAGCAGGTCAGCCATGAAGAACTTCACGCCCTGTTCCATGGGCAGAAACTGGATGCCCCGGTCTTCCAGCACCTTTTTCACCGTGGGGTTGGTGGCCATACCCACCCCGCCCCAGGCGGTCCAGGCATACACTTTGTAAGTGCGGTCCGGATTCATCTGTTTTTCTCTGAACAAGGCTTTGCCCAGAAAATCATTGGCAGCCGTGTAGTCCACCTGGCCCTGGTTGCCGAACCGGGCCGTGACCGATGAAAAAGTGAACATGTACCGGTATTCCCGGTCTCTGGCAGCTGCCAGCAGGTTCCGCATGCCTTTGACCTTGACATCCACCACCAGTTCAAACGCCTTTCGCTCCTTTTTGGGGATGAACTGACTCATCTCCATGCCTGCAGCATGGAAGATCCCGTCAATGCGGTCACATTGATCCACCGCCGCCTTTACGGCCTCATAATCGGTGACATCCGTGCAGTGATAGGTCACGGAAATCCCTTGAGATTTCAAATACTCGATGTTGGCAATGGATTGTCTGACCCGCACAAGCCGGTCCAGGGCCTTCTTCACAGCCACGGGTTTCTCCCCGGGCATCTGGCTGCGTAAAAGCCCCATCAGATCCGCTTGCGTGGCATCGGGCTTCAGCAGCTCCGGGTCTGTGGCATAGATATCGTTGATATCCAGGATTACCAGGTTGACCTGATAATCCGCCACCACCTGTTTAAGGATCTCATAGGTGATGCCCCCGGCCCCGCCCGTCACCAGCAATGTGTCGCCGTCCGACACAATAGGCTGATCCTTTCGGGCGGTTTCCGGGTGCATGGACAGCACATACCGTTTCTTGTTCTTGTATCCCACCTCGCACCGGGGATCGTCGGACAGCAGTTCCGCCAGAAACAGGTCCGCAATCCGGGCCAGGCTCTTTTTGGGCTGCTTGTAGGAAAAATCCACCACCTTGACCCGGGTGTTTTCCAGCTCCTTGTTGGCGGTCTTGAGCAGACCGCTCAACCCGGCAAACAGCGGATGAATATCCCCGCCGTCTTCCATATAAGGAAAGACCACGGAATCAAAGGTGAGGGTGCCGATAAACGTGTCCGGACGGTCCAGCTGGTCATACAGGGTTTTAAGCAGCACAAACATGGATTTCATTGTAGCGTTCAGATCTTTGTCTGAAGCGAATTCCCGGTTTTTCCGGTCAAACCAGGCATCCAGGGAAGCCAGGTGAAGATAGCCTGTGATGTCGGGATCCGTCTGTGCAAAGGCGTTTATGGCGCCCTGGAATCCGTCAAGATCGGACAGATCCGCTGTGACATCCGCATTTTCAGTGCCCAGGGTGATGACTTCACCGCCCATGGATTGAATCCGCTCAATAACGGCCTGGGCAACCCCGTGGGAATCCAGGGACACCAGGAGCCGTTGCCCGGCAAAATCCGGACGCCCGGGTTTCGGCATGTCAGCCTCATCCACCCGCACCACCAGACGTTTGATAGGAGAGGCCGGGTCCGGGAACCGGTCGTCTGGGGCATCTGAAACCGATGCATTTGCCCCATGCAGGGTCGGGCTGTCAGGCCCATGCGCGGCAGGACCGTCTATGTTACCGGTTGGCACCTGATCCGCCGATCCCGTGGCCGGGACGGGGTCTTCCGCCGGGGCCGATGCTGTCGGGATCTTTGTCTGAATATAGGCGGCCAGCTTTTCAATGGTGTTCAGATCTCTGAGCCGCAGGTCGTCCGGCACGGCAAACCCGAACCGGGACGCCACCTTGCCGAAGATCTCCACCTGTTTGACCGTATCAATCCCCAGATCCGCTTCCAGGTCCAGATCATCCGCCAGCATGTCCGGGGTGTACCCGGTCTGGACCGCAATCACCTCCTTGACCACGGTGATCGTATCATTGCCGCCGGTCCGGGTCACCACCCGTTCGCCGGAATCCATGGTATGGGCCGCGGTCGGCATCGGGGTGTCTGTGTCATGGGATGTCGGGGCCGTTCCGCCGGCTTGAGCCTGAGCCTGGGTCCGGGATGATCCATCTGAACCCGATGCTGCTGCAGTTCCGGCCGTACGATCGGCCACATACGCGGTCAGTCTGGCAATGGTGTTCAGATCTCTGAGCCGCAGATCATCGGGTACGGCAAATCCGAAATGGGATGCCACCTTACCGAAGATCTCCACCTGCTTCACCGTATCGATACCCAGATCCGCTTCCAGATCCAGGTCATCTTCCAGCATATCCGGGGTGTAACCGGTCTGGGCCGCGATCACCTCCTTGACTTTGGCGGAAACCTGATCCGGCGGCACCGTGCCGGTTACCACGCGTTCCCCCGAATCCATGGTATGGGCGGGCGCCGGGGAAGCGACGGCTGTATCCTGTCCCGGTGATTTGCCCGGGGCAGCAGAATCCGGAGAAAGGCCGGATGCTGCCGCACCAGAAGCACCGGCACCGGACCGGGCCGCCACATAGTCCGCCAGTTTTGCAATGGTGTTCAGATCCCGCAACCGCAAATCATCGGGCACGGCAAATCCGAAATCCGTGGCAATCTTGCCGAAGATCTCCACCTGTTTGACTGTATCGATGCCCAGATCCGCTTCCAGATCCAGGTCATCTTCCAGCATGTCCGGGGTGTAACCGGTCTGGGCGGCTATGATCTGCTGGATCTTTTCTGTTGCCTGGCCTTTGTCCGGCCCGGAAGCCGCGTTTACAGCCGGTCTATCCGATGTGGCTGCTGCACCTGAAGCGCCGGCTGCAGGAACCCGGGAAACGGCTTTCGGGGCTGCGGCCCGCGCGGCCGGCTGTTTTGTCGTCACTTTCTGAGGCCGGGTCTCCGGTGCCACTGCCGGGGCCGCCGGATCACCGGCCACCACGCACAAGGTATTATCAATGAGTTTCAATTCCGGTTTCTGGACCCCGGAAATGCTGCGCAGCCACCGGTGATAGGCCAGGTTGCCTTCCACCTTGTTTTCCTGGATGCGTTTGACAAACATGAACGCAAAATGGGATCCGAATCCCGCAGACAGATGCAGGCCGTATTCACTGTTGATCTGTGCCTGGCCGGAAAAATTGAGTTTTTTGAAGTGGGCCGGTATTTTGCTCAAATTGGCAATGGGCGGGGCCTTGCGCTGCTGCAACGCCTTGACCAGGACCACGTCCTCAATGGCGGCGCCCAGGGTATGCCCGGTAAATCCCTTGGTGTTGGAGATGCAGATCTCACTGAGATGACTGGAAAAGGCGGATTCCAGGGCTGTGACCTCGGCATCGGCACTGCCGCCTCTTGCCGGGGTATAGGTTTCATGGGACATGAACAACAGTTTGCCGGCATAGTCCTTTTTTCTCAGTCCGGTGCGTTTTTCCACCTTGTTGATAAATTTGGTCATCTCTTTTGACATGTGGGGCACATCGATATTGTACGTATGGTACGCGGAGTTGGCGATGTGCGTGCCCAGGATCTCGCACTGGCCGTTCATGCCCCGTTTTGACACTTCTGTTTCATCTTCGATCACCAGGCCCACGGCCCCGGCCCCCAGGATGGTGCCGTTGCGGTCCTCATCAAAGGGTTTGGCTGCTTCAGACACCCGTTTTTTAATGGTGGCGGCGCCTAAAGCCAGAAATCCCGATCCTACCCACTGGTTCTGCAGCGCAGACGTGGCGTTTTCACCGCCCACCACCAGCACCCGCTTGCACCGGCCCGTGCGGATCCAGTCCTCGGCAATACCGATGGCCAGGGTGGTGGAAGCACACGCGGACGACACTAGGGTGTTGGGGCCTTTGGCCTTGATGATCTTGGCCAGGTGGGCCGATCCCAGGGGGCAGGCATTGGCCAGAAAATTTCTGTCAAAGGTATAGGCGGAAAAATCTTTGCGTTTTCTGGCCTTGGACTTGAAGAACCATTCCGTGAGCGATTCTTTGATGTCGATCTCCTTGATGCGCTCCATCAGAAAATAGTAGATCTTTTCAAATTCTTCATGGGGCCGGAGAAAAAACCGCTCATAAAAGTATTTTTCCAGTTCCGCCATCAGGGTTTCGCCGCTGGGCCACAACGAAGTGATGATCACCCCGGTATCTTCCTGCATCTCTAACGGCAGGGCAAATCCTTCCGGCACCATGCTTCGGCCGCCCTTCATTTTCTTGTACTGCATCACCAGAGGAATATGCGCGTCTTTGAGGGCTTCGATGCCTGCGGCAATGCCCAGAGACATGGCCACATCATACTGTTCCTTGATGCCGTATTCATCGGTCAGATCAAAATATCCCAGCTGGCCGGCCAGATGGATCACATCCTCGGTGCGGGTGATCTGAACGAACCGGGCATTGCCGTCCGGCTGTTTGTACAGTTTGGTGATGTTCTTGTCCGTGATTCGCTCCTGGGCTTCCAGGGACAAAGGTTCAATAAAATTTTCCCCGTTGAGGATGGCATTGAAATTGTCCGTGGCAAACACCCGCCGGCCCTTGCCGGGCAGGCCCACGGACACGCCTGAGATCAGGATCCGGCCGGTGTTGAAATCAAACCGGTCCATGGCATGAATGGCCGCCTCGCGTTTCTGGCGTTCAAACTCCTGATACAGGATCTGGTCCAGCTGTTCCTTGTTTTCTTCCTTGAATTGTTCAAAATCATGGGACAGGTTCATCCGGGGCAGGGCCTCCTCCAAAACAGGTTCATTTGTCTGTTCATCCGGTTTTGCCGGCAGCGAGGGCAGGCCTTCAGGCGGATGTTCAAACAGGCTGTTGCAGTCAATCAGGTATTTCCGGCAGGCTTCAAACGCTTCCACTTCCCCCTGCCGGGTATCCACGGACACGGCCGTGCCGTAGTCTCCGATGTTGATGTGTTTGAGCAGGTTTACCAGGAGCCGGGAAGGCCCGATCTCGATAAAATGGGTCCGGCCGGACACATACACGTTTTCCACGGACCGGATGAACTCCACCGGGGACACGATCTGCCGGGCCAGAAGATCCTTGACCTCTTTTTCACTTTCCGGATAGGGTTGGGCCAGGGTGTTGGAGATGATCCGGTTGAACCGGGTCTTGTTAAAGGTCAGGGTATCCAGGAACGTTCTCAGTTCATCGGCAGCCGGCTGAAGCAGCGGGGTGTGAAACGCCCCTGTGAGATTGAGCTTCTTGTACGACACTTCCTGCTGGGACAAAAAGGTACAGAAATTGTCGATGGCTTCGGCTTTGCCGGACACGGCCGTCTGTTTTTCACTGTTTTTGTTGGTGATATAAATATCGGAGATAAAAGATTGGCGCAGCAATGCTTGTGTGTCTTTTTCATTTTTAAACACCACCATGATTTTTCCCGGCTGCTTCAGGGTGCTCTCGTACATGAGATCCGAGCGCTTGATGATCAGGCGCAAGGCATCTTCAAACCCCAGCATGCCCGAACAGAACAATGCCGTGTATTCCCCCACGGAATGGCCGATGAAATAGTCCGGGGTAAACCCTTCTTTCGCCAGGCGGGAACAGATGGCGGCTGAAGACAGAAACACGGCCGGCTGGGTGTTCTGGGTGGAATTCAGGGCCGGGTCGTCCCCGAACATCATGTCCAGGATGGAATATCCCCGCACGTCAAAAAAGACGGCATCCCCTTTGTCCAGCACTTTTCGAACATGGGCGTCCGCTTCATACAGCTGTTTCATCATGCCCGGCCGCTGGGCTCCCTGGCCGGACAGCAGCGCCACCATGCGCAGTTTTTTGCCGCCGGGGCCCGCAGAATAGGCTGTGTCCGTCACCACCAGGTCATCGCCGGACACATGGCGGTATTCCGCTTCGATCACGGGCTGGTCCGGGGCCGCGTCTTTCAGATCCAGAACCCGGGGCAGGGTGCCCATGATCAGATGGGCGTGATTGCCGCCGATGCCGTTGACATTGGCGGCAAACCGCAGGGGCTGTCCCGGTTTTCTGTCAACCGGCTTTGTGGCGGGGGTCAATACCTTGCTGTGGTTCAGCGTGGAATGATCCGCATCATAATTGAAATCCGGCAGAATCTGGCCTTTCTGGTTCATGAGCATGAGCTTGGCCATGGCCACGGCCGGATTGGCCGCCTTGAAATACCCGAACTGGGGTTTGATATTGCCGCAGTGCATTTTATGGGAAAAGCTGGCCTGGATCACCTGCTGCTCGACCATGTCCCCGAACACATTGGAAAACGCGAACAGATCCAGGTGGTTGATGTCTGACTTGCGGATGCCGGACCGCTGGTAGGCCTCGTTGATCACGGATTTAAAGGTCTGCTCCGACGGGGCCAGCAGATGATCGGGCACGGACGAGCGCACGGTGCAGTCATGAATCTCGCCTAAAATCGTCATGCCCGCTTCCCGGGCTTTTTTCAGGGTGGTCAGCACATGGATGGCGGCCCCTTCTCCCATCACATACCCCTGGGCCCGGCTGTCAAAAAAGTATCCGTTTGTTCCGGACAAAAGCCCTAAGCGTTTGAACGCCATGAGCACGGCCGGGTAAAGGTTGCAGTCCACCCCGCCGGCCAGGACAAAATCCAGATCCCTGTGCTTGAGCATCCGGGCCGCGTTCCGGATGGCAATGGTGGCTGAGGCGCAGGAGGCGTCGACCACGTAGTTGGCCCCGTTGAGCCCGAAATGGTTGGCAATACGTCCGGAAATAATGTTGGACAGCAGGCCCGGCGTGGTGTCTTCATTGTTTTCCGGAATGGTGTTCCGGATCACGGCCAGCAGATCGTCGGCCACGGCCTTTGCCCGGGATTTGTCCACGCCTTCGGCGTTTGTCACGGCATTGGCAATGACCTGTTTTCTCACCCGGATGATGTTCTTGCTCTGGCGCTCCCCGGCAATGGTGCCTAAGATGACCCCGGTTCTGGCCGGCCCGCCGTCCACGGACGACAGACCGGACGATGCCAGGGCCTGATCTGCGGCTTCCAGTCCGAAAATCTGGGCCCGCTCAATGGATTTTACCATGGTGGGGGGCATCCGGTACTTGAGATTGTTGAATTTAAAATCTTTGACCACCCCGGCCTTGACTTCAGGCAGGTGATAAATGGAATTTTCAGGAAACGCGGCATAGGCTTTTGTGTCAAAATGATCCTCCCCCAGCGGGGTGACCTGTTTTTCGCCGCTGCTCAGTTTTTCCCAGAACATCTGTGTGTTTGTCGCACCGGGCAGAAACACGCCCAGTCCGGCCACCACGATGCGGTCATCATTGAAATCATGGGCCGGGTTTGAAAACATATCCCGGGAAAGGGGCAGATATGAGTCAACCATCTCCTGCACCACCACATGGTAGTTGATGCCGCCGAACCCATAGGAAGATACGGCTGCTCTCCGGGGCGCGTTTTCCGGGCGCTGCCATTCTTCCGGATCTTTGACGATAAAAAGCGAAGAATTTGACAGATCATGGTTTTTAGACAGGGTTTCAAACTGCCCGTTGGGGGGCAGCATGCCCTTGTTCACCGCCAAAAGCGCCTTGATCAGCCCGGCGGATCCCGCCGCCCCCAGCAGATGCCCGATCTGGGACTTGATGGAGGAAATGCCTGCGTAACTGTCTTTGTACCAGGAATTCAGGGTTTCCAGCTCCGCGGCATCCCCGATGGTGGTGGAGGTGCCGTGGGCTTCGATGAATCCGATCTGTTCCGGGGTGATCTCCGGCCGGGTGTGTTCAAAGCAGCGCTGAACGCTCAATACCTGGCCCCGGGGGTTGGGGGCGGCAATGGACTTGCCCCGGCCGTCGGAAGAGGCCCCGATCCCGTTGACCACTCCTATGATCCGGTCGTTGTCCCGGATGGCGTCTTTCATGCGCTTGAGCACAAACACCACAGACCCTTCTCCCAGCACAAACCCGTCGGCCCGCTGATCAAAAGGATAGGATCCCCTGGCTGACAAGGTCCCCATTTTGGCGAACCCGATAAAGGATTCCGGGGCCAGATGGGTGTTGACCCCGCCCACGATCACCTGGTCATGCTCACCGGAGAGCAGCTCGCCGATGCCCGCTTCCAGGGCCGTGATGGACGAGGCGCAGGCCGCATCCACAATATAGTTGGCCCCCCGGACCCCTAAGTGCCGGGCGATGCGGGACGCCTCGATGTTTAAAAGAATCCCGTGCACCGGGTCATACCCTTTATGTTCCCCTTCCAGTTGTGATTGAAGGTTTTCTCGAATACTGTTTTTTTCATCTTCGGACAGCGCGGACCAGGCCTCGGTTTTTTCCATCATGGACAGAATCTGGGGAAACCAGTATTTGAGCTGCAATGTGTTGCCCAGCTCATTGGACAGGCAGGTGGCGATGATCACGGCGGTTCTCTGGGGATCTTCACAGATCAACTGATCCTTGTCATCCACAAGGCCGGCATTTTCCACGGCTTTGTAAGCGGTCTGCAGCACCATCTGCTGGCTCCGGGACAACCGTTTGGCCTTGTCCGGGGCATACCCGAACCGTTCATGATCAAATTGAAAATCATCCACCACTCCGGCCAGAATGGTGTAGGTTCTGTCTTCGGCAGTTCGGTCCGGACTGTAATACAGATCTTTATCAAACCGGTGATCCGGCATGGGTTTGATGGCGTATTTTTTTCCCAGGATATTGTCCCACAGGGCATCCGGGGTGTCGGCACCCGGCAGGGTACATCCCATGCCCACCACGGCAATCTCGTCGTTGATCCGGTTTTTCGGGCTGAAAAGGACCTCCAGCTGGTTCAGGTGATGAAACAATCGGGATTTGGCCGTAAAATAGGTATCATGGATCTGTTGAATGGTGACATCTTTTTTAAAGAACGCCAGGCTGTCTCCCACCAGAAAATTGCCTTTTTCCCGGTGTTCCTCATCCTTGAACCAGGTGTAGTACTGCTCTCCGGGCCGTTTAAAATCCGGCATAAACCCTTTGGCGCCGATCAGCAAAGACCCGATGTTTTTCTTTTCAAAGGCCCGCTTGCGTTCATCCAGGCCGACCTTGTCCAGGATCATGGTGTCTTCCAGTTCTTTCATTCTTTTTGCAAACGGCGTAGGCGCCGTGCGGGAAGCCAGGCCCAGACTTTTGCCGATCACCACGGTCTCATCTTTTTCAATGATGATATCCTGGTATTGTTTGGTGACACTCCGGGTTTTTACGATCTCCTGGGAAAACAGATAGGCCGTGCCCACCTGCAAGCCGATGGCAGCGCCTTTTTGGGCCAGAAACGAGGTCATGCCGGAGATGAAAAACGAGGCAAAACAGGTGGAGATGCCGCCGGCAAACACCAGCGAGATTTTTGACAAATCCTGATTCCGGCTCACCAGGGTTTCAATAGCCCCTTCCCACAGCACCAGAGAAGACAGAAACCCCACATGCCCCCCGGCTTCCCCGCCTTCGAAAATGAACCGGACGCATCCGCTTTTCAATGCATTTTCCATCATGGGCACGGACGGGGTGTGCAGATAGGTTTGGGTGCCGGCCGCCTCCAGGTCCCGCACCTGGGAGGGAATGCCCCCGGCAAACAGGGCAAAGGGAATCTTGTATTTTTTGACCATGTCCAGATGCTTGTGCACATTGGGATTGAACGCTTCAATCCCCACCAGGCCGGCCCCGCAGTTAGACACTTTTTTCTTTCCTTTAGACAGCATCTCATCGGCCAGAGACGCGGGCAAAGATCCCACGGCAAAAAACGGCAGGGCCCCGGCATCCAGCACCTGTGCCGCAAATTCCGGGTTGTCGGATATATTGGCCATGGGCCCCTGGATCAACGGCAGGCGCGTGTTCTGGTTCCGGGCGAACGGTGAGTTTTCTTTCACGGGATCAAACGCATCCACACAGTCGAGCACCTGGCCCAGCGTGACAAAAAAATCATGGATCATCTCAGACAGTTTATGGGATTTTTTTGCCATATGCCGGGCAAACAGCCCGTCTTGGCCCATGAAGAACAGCGACTGGACAAACGGGGCTTGGGTGTCGTTCAATGCGATGACCTGAGAGGCTATTTTTGCATACAGCTGCTGTTCTCCATCTGCCTGTTCTCCCAGCACCACGGCTTCCTGTTTCAGGTCCCTGACCACTTTAGTGCCCAGTTTGGCAAATACCCGGAACACCTGTTTGTCCTGGATGCTGATCTCCGTGGAATCGCCCTCCTCCACCATGGCCAGCAGATTTTTAAAGGCCGGGGACACCGGCGCTTCGTCTGCCAGCAGCACCTGGGTATCCATGACAAAACCGGACACCCCGGCGGCCAGCATGCCCGCACCTGTGTACTGTCCCACCCCGCCGTGAACAAACACGGGCCGGTTCTGGTGTTTCAGGTACCACTGCATGAGAATGAAAGAAGAGTATTTGGATACCTGTCCGGCGGCTTCGTTGCCCTTGAGGATCAGGCCATGGGGATCGGCTTGGTCAATCCGGGCGGTCAGGCCGATATCCTTGATCTCCAGCAACACCCGGGTGTCGCCTAAATTCGGCTTTTCAAGGGTGTCACCTGTTTTAGATACGGGCATCACCACCAGGTCCAGGTTGGATACCGGCTGGTTTTCCAACGCTTCCAGCACCGGCAAATCCAATGATGCCAGCCGGATACCGAAAACAATATTTTCTTTGGACAACTGAAGGATCTTTTGCAGGATCTCTTTGCTGTCCAGAAATTCAGTGTCAAACACGGGCAAAGCCCCCGCCGCATAAACAGCGTGAAAATAAGCAAGGTCAAACACCTTGACCGGGGTATAGATCATCAGCGGCAGCCGGGAGTGCAAAATGCGTGTTATCATGGGAACTCTCCATTGGAAATTTTAGCGTTTGGCCCCTGTCTTCTAGCAACAGGAGCAAAAAACGGGATTGGGTTCAAATAATTTCATAAGTATCCCCCACCTATTATCAAAATCCATGCCACCCGGGTCAAAACAGATAACATTCTGAATTCAAAGATTTTTTACCTGATATGTCTTTTCAAGCTATTTGGCTGAAATGTTTTATTCTTGCATTTTATGAACATTGGTTATACAAAAATGCCCATGATCATACACAGGGACCGCCTATGAAAAAAGCCGTACTGACCCAGACCGAGCGCCATTTTTTCAAAACCGTCCACAACGCGGCCTTTGCCAACCCGTTCAGTGAACTGCGGGAACGCTTAGATCAGAAAATCGCCGGACTGTTCCCGTCTGCGGCCCGCCGGAAAAGCAAGGACATGTGCGTGCTGGAAGTGGACCGGCAGCTCAAAAAACTGACCCGCCAGAACAGAGGCAACATCAACCAGTACACGGGAGAGGACCGGGAAGTGCTGCGGGTGGTGTATCTGTTCGATGTGTTCCATAAATTCCGGGACCGGTTTGATCAGCTGATCCAGGATCAGATCACGGCCCAGGATGATCCGGTTCCCGTGGATTTTGTGGATGAAGCCAGGGAAATGATGAAGGAAAAAGGGTTTTCCACCGCCCGGTTTTACCATTATTTTGCCCTGTCTTTTCAACTGCGCCGGGCATTTTATTTTATCTCAAACACCCTGGTGGGTGCCAGCCCCTGCATGAAAACCTTTAAAAAACACCTCTGGTACAACGTGTTTACCTACAATATCGGGTTGTATGACCAGCATCTGTGGAACCGGATGGAAGATTTTTCCACACTGCTTCTAGGAGAAACCGGCACGGGAAAAGGCACAGCGGCCCGAGCCATCGGCATGAGCGGATTCATTCCCTTTGACAGAAAACGCGGCTGTTTTGTTCAAAGTTTCACCCGGGCGTTTTCCTCATTAAACCTGTCCCAGTATCCGGAAACCCTTTTGGAATCCGAACTGTTCGGCCACACCAAAGGGGCATTCACCGGGGCCGTGGAAGATTACCAGGGAGTGCTGGACCGGTGCAGCCCCCATGGTGCCATTCTTTTAGATGAAATCGGAGAGATCCCGGACCATATTCAGGTCAAACTGCTGCGGGTGCTCCAGGAACGCACCTTTACCCCCGTGGGTGCCCATGGGCTGTCCCGGTTCAACGGCCGGGTCATTGCCGCCACCAACCGCCCGAAAAAAGAGATCATGGACGGCCGGGTCTTTAGAGAAGATTTCTATTACCGGCTGTGCTCGGACATCATTGAAGTACCGCCCCTGCACACCCGGATTCAACAGGATCCGGCCGAACTGGACACCCTCCTGGATTTCACGGTCACTCGCATGCTCGGCCTGGCGTCACCGAAAATCACGACCAAAATCAAAAGAATTATTGACCGCCGCTTGGGAAACCATTATAGCTGGCCTGGGAATGTCCGGGAACTGGAGCAATGTGTGAGAAGCGTGCTGCTCCGAAGAGATTACTTAGGCAAACAGGCGCCCGAAGATGTGTCTCTTTCCAGTTTTCTGTGTCAGGGCATTCAGGCCCAGGATCTGCCGGTTTCCGACCTGTTGTCCGGATACTGCACCCTGTTGTATGAAACTTTGGGCACCTATGAAAAAGTGGCCCAAAAAACCGGGCTGGACAGACGAACGGTCAAAAAATATATCATGACCCACAAACAGACATAAGGACCTTTCATGTTTTCTTTTCTGCCATCACCGCTGAAAGGTGCGGTATCTTTTTTGATTTACCTGATCAACACCATTTTGCTCACTGTGCCGTTGATACTGATTTCCCTGCTCAAATTCATTCTGCCGTTTCAACCGGTGGTGGTGATCCTGGACCGGATACTCATGGGCATTGCCGGACTGTGGATTTACATCAATTCCGTCAACACGGACCTGTTTTGCAAAATCGACTGGGATGTCCGGGGGCTGGACAAACTGACACCCAGGCAATGGTATCTGGTGCTGTCCAATCATCAGTCCTGGGTGGATATTCTGGTGCTTCAGAAAACATTGCGCAAAAAAGTCCCCATGCTTAAATTTTTTTTGAAAAAAGAGCTGATCTGGGTCCCGTTTCTGGGACTGGCCTGGTGGGCCCTGGATTTTCCGTTCATGAAACGCTATTCCAGGGAATTTCTGGCAAAAAACCCCCATATGAAGGGAAAAGACCTGGAAAGTACCCGGAAAGCCTGTCAAAAATTCAGACACACGCCTGTCTCCATCATGAATTTTGTGGAAGGCACCCGGTACACCCCGGAAAAAGCCAAAACATCTGCGTTTTCACATCTTTTGACCCCTAAAGCCGGCGGCATCGCCTTTGTTTTGGGATCCATGGATCAATGCCTCAATCACATTCTGGATGTCACCATTGTTTACCCGGACGGGGTCCCGAGCTTCTGGTCATTCATATCCGGTAAAACCCGAAAAATCATTGTGGATTGTCAATTGCTGGAAATCGGATGGCAGATCAAAGGGGATTATTTCAATGATCCGGTTTTCAAGGCACAGTTCTGTGAATGGCTCAATCAGTTATGGCAGGAAAAAGACCGGAAAATCGAACACCTGCTTTCTTCTTAGAGAATGGCGGCCATCACCCCGGTCAGAAGAAATGAGGATTCGATCATAAATTCCATTTGAGTGCCTGAGATCCGGGAGTCTTTTCCAAAAAAATGAACCAGCACCAGCATGAGACCGGGCACCAGGGCCAGCAGCCATGTCAGAGAAAAAGACAGCCCGGCCGGCCAGGCCCCTGCCAGCAGCACCAGGGTTGCAATGAGCACATACCGGATCAGCACAAAACTCTTTTTTTCTCCCAAAAGTATGGGCAGGGTTTCCCGGCCGGCAATCCGGTCGCCCTGGATGGCCTTGATGTCAAAAAATGCGGTCCGGCTGAACACCAGCCCGGCGGCATACAAAAATGCCACGGCCATCCACAAAGGGACACTGCGGGTATCCACGGCCGGCAGAATACTGGTGACAACCCCCCAGGCCATGGTAATCAGGAGGGTTTTGGATCCGGGAATGTCCTTGATACGCCGGATCTGCTGTGTTCTGCCCCATCCCTTAGGAATGAGCTTCAGGTTATAGGACAGCCCCAGAAGGCTCATGACCAGAAGAATGAAAAACGACATCACCCCCGTGGTATATGCCAGATACAACCCGGCCCCGCCGGAGCTCAGAGCCAGCAGCGCCAGAACAGGGCGATGCCGCCGGTAGAACCCGGCCCGGTCCGGATGGTTGTATGTGTCTGATTTAACGGCAAACATATTGTTCAACACCTGCATGGAAAACACATAAAGCATGGCAATGGCGGCATGGATCCATGTGCGGGGCAGTTGCTGGACCACGGAACAGGCATAGGTCAGGCTGCCGGCCCCCAGCGCCAGCAGCAGATTGGTCTTTAAAAAAAACCCCTGGATCCGGGAGATGGCCCCGGCCACAGGGCGCTGATGCTCCAGATGCCGGGCCACCCGGGAACAGGTGTCCGTGATGATCCAGTTGGGCGTGGAGGCCCCCGCGGTAATGGCAATGGACCGGAATCCTGCCAGGGCCGTGAAATCGATTTCCGACACGGTTTCAATATGCGTGGTAAAGGCCCGGGTTTCAGCGGCCACCTGGGCCAGGCGCCGGGTATTTCCGCTCTGCCTTCCCCCCACCACGATCACGGCATCATGGGTGGCAGCCAGGTGTCTGACCTCCTGCTGCCGGCGCTCCGTGGACCCGCAGATGGTATCAAACACCTGGTAATGGGGCCGGTGTTTTGCGCAAAAGGCTTTGATTTCATCATATAATGCCGTATTCTGGGTGGTCTGGGCCACCACCACCGCGTTTTCAAATACAGGCAGCGCTGTAAACTGATCCATGGCCGTCACCGTGTGTCCGTTGCCCTGGGCATATCCCAGCAGTCCCTTGACCTCGGGATGATTTTCTTCACCGATAATAATGGTGGCATATCCTTTTTGGGCAAATTTTCGGATAATCATCTGAACCCGGACCACCCGGGGACAGGTGGCATTGATCACGGAAAACCCCGCTTGTTTCAGGGCCGTTTCATCTTCGGGCGGCACACCATGGGCCCGGATCAGCACCAGTCCCGTGCCTTTTTCAGGGATGGTATCCAGCCGAAAAATTCCCTTGGTCTCCAGCATTTCCAGCACCTGGGGGTTGTGGATCAGCGGGCCGTAGGTGTATATCGGCGTATCAGATGTATTGGCGGCATCCAGCACCATGTCCACGGCCCGGCGAACCCCCATGCAGAAGCCGGCGGTTTTTGCAATGGTAATTTTCATGAAAGATTGATCAGCAGGTCCACCAGCCGGGAAAATTCCGATTGAGACGTGAAATTGATTTCAATCCGTCCTTTTTCCCCGGTTTTTCGAATGTTCACCGGCGACTGGATCCGGCTGGAAATCTGGGAACAGGTGGTTTCCAGAAAGGCCTGTTCTGTTGCGGACAGGTTCCGGACCGGCGCGGGTTTTTCCTGTTTGGACTGATTCACCAGAAGCTCGGTTTTTCGGACCGACAGTTTGTGGGCAATTACCTGTTCGAACAGGGCCAGCTGGGTTTCCAGAGATTCCGCACCCAGCAGAGCCCGGGCGTGGCCCGTGGAAATGTCTTCATTCAAAAGACTTTGTTTGATTTTTTCAGGCAATCCCCGCAGCCGGAGCAGATTGGCAATGGTGGAACGGTTTTTGCCTATTTTCTGGGCCACTTTTTCCTGGGTATAGCCGAATTCATCCATGAGCCTGAAATAGGCTTCCGCTTCTTCCAGCACATTCAGGTTGGCCCGCTGAATATTCTCGATGATGGACACTTCCAGCACCTGCTCGTCCGTCAGGTGCTTGACCACCACGGGCACATGGCTCAGATTGGCTGACTTGGCGGCCCGAAGCCGCCGTTCTCCGGCAATCAGTTCATAAGCGCCGTCCATATGCCGAACCAGCAGCGGTTGCAGCACCCCCTGCTCAGCAATGGACTCTTTGAGACGTTCCAGTTCCTCTTCATTGAAATCCGTGCGGGGCTGATACCGGTTGGGAGCGATAGTATCCACGGAACACATGAAAAAATCCCCCCGATCCTTCTGGGCATCCATATCAAAATCCGGAATCAATGCACCAATACCCCGGCCCAGGCCTGTTTTTTTCTTTTTTTTGTCCATCATCGTTTCAGCAGCTCCCTGGCAAACGCCATATATCCTTTCGCTCCTTGGGACTGCTTGTCGTACAACATGACCGGCAGACCGTAACTGGGGGCTTCCCCCAGTTTCACGTTCCGCGGTATCTTGGTTTTAAACACCAGTCCCTTGAAATATTGCCGGGCATCCTCCACCACGTTCTGGGCCAGGTTGGTCCGCCGGTCGAACATGGTCAGCACAATGCCTTTGATTTTCAATCCCGGATTAAACGATGATTTGACCCGCTTGACCGTATTCAACAGCTGCCCTAAGCCTTCCAGGGCAAAAAATTCGCTCTGAAGCGGGATCAGCACGGAATGGGATGCCACAAATGCATTCAGGGTCAACAGACTCAATGCCGGCGGGCAATCAATCAGCACATAATCATACTGGTCTGCCACGGGCAACAGAAGCTGCTTCAATCGAGCCTCCCGTTGCGAAACAGACACCATTTCAATTTCAAAACCGATCAAATCCACGTTGGCGGGCAACAGGGTCAGGCCCGGCAGCATGGTGGGCAGCAGCAGGTCCTGGATGTCTGCCTCACCGATCAGTCCATGGTAAAGGGAGGCTTCCAGACCGGGTTTTTCCACGCCCAAGCCCGTGGTGGCATTGGCCTGGGAATCACAGTCCACCAGCAGGACTTTTTTCTTGAGCATGGCCAGAGCTGCAGACAGATTGACCGCAGTGGTGGTCTTTCCCACCCCGCCTTTTTGATTGGCTATACTGATGATCTGCGTCATAATATGAATTCCATATCACAGTTCATGATTCGAGGTAAACAAGAAAAACCGGCGACAGACGTTCATTTTTTGGGATCTGACATTATCATTCAGGCTGCCTCTTTTCTCCTATTCCTGGAATCATGTCAAGCAAAATTGCCGTTCCGGTTTATGAATTTGACATTTTGTATCCCTGTGATAAAATAGTGCGTTTATGATGCAAAAAGACGATTCCCAATTTCACAAAAAAACACGGTCCGCCCGGAAACCATTGGTTCGCCCCCCTGAAAACAGACCGGCCCAACTGAATTTTCCACAAGATCTTCCCATTACGGCCAGAAAAGATGCCATCATCAAAGCCATCCAGACCAGCCGGGTGGTGATCATTTCCGGAGAAACCGGTTCGGGCAAAACCACTCAGATCCCCAAATGCTGTCTGGCTGCCGGCTGCGGTACCCGGGGCATGATCGGCTGCACCCAGCCCCGGCGCATCGCCGCCATCAACGTGGCCAAACGCATGGCATTTGAATTCAAGGAATCTTTAGGGCAATCCGTGGGCTACAAGATCCGGTTTGACGACAAAACCCCTGCAGGTGCCTGCATCAAGGTGATGACCGACGGCATTCTTCTGGCGGAAACCCAGCAGGACCCGCTGCTCAAGCGCTATGACACCATTATTGTGGACGAGGCCCATGAAAGAAGTCTGAACATCGATTTCACCCTGGGCATCCTGCGGCGCCTGGTGAAAAAACGCAAACACCTGAAACTGATCATCACCTCGGCCACCATCGATACCCAGAAATTTTCCCAAGCCTTTGACAACGCCCCCATCATCGAGGTATCCGGCCGGATGTTTCCTGTGGAAACTGTATACCAACCCATTCTGGAGGACACGGGAGAAAAACAGAATCCGGAAGATCAAGGGTATGTGGAAGCAGCGGCGGATGCGGCTCATTCTCTTTTGACCCGGACCCGGTCCGGGGACATGCTGATCTTCATGCCCACGGAACAGGACATCGGAGAAACCATGGAACTGCTGAAGGGCCGGCAGCATCCCGGTGTCACCATTCTGCCGCTGTTCGCAAGGCTGTCCGCCGGCGAACAGGCCAAAGTGTTTTCAAGAACCCCGGGGCGGAAAATCATTGTCTCCACCAATGTGGCGGAAACCTCTTTGACCATTGCCGGCATCAAATATGTGATCGACACGGGACTGGCCCGGATTCCCAGTTATTCCCCGAGAACCCGCACCACCTCGCTGCCCGTGCGGCCCATCTCCCAGAGTTCCGCCAACCAGCGCATGGGACGGTGCGGCCGGGTGGAAAACGGGATCTGTATAAGGCTGTATGATGAGGATGATTTCAACGGCCGCCCGTTTTTCACGCCCCCGGAAATCCTGCGGAGCAACCTGGCGGAAGTGATCCTGCGCATGATTTCCCTGAAACTGGGGGATGTACAGGGATTTCCCTTTATCGATCCGCCCGCCCCCAAAAGCATCCGGGACGGATTTGACACCCTGATGGAGCTGGGGGCTGTCAAGGTGTCGGACCAGCCCAAAAAATCCTTTGCGCTCACGGACGTGGGACAGATCATGTCACGAATCCCCGTGGATCCCAAACTGTCCCGCATTCTCATCGCAGCCAAAGACAACCACTGCCTGGCCGAAGCCCTGGTCATTGCCACGGCGTTGTCCATTTCCGATGTCCGGCAGCGCCCGGCTGACAAAGCAGCGGCAGCCGACCAGAAACACGCCCGGTTCAAAGACCCGTCCTCGGATTTCATCACCCTGCTCAATATCTGGGATGCTTATCAGGCAGAAGAAAAAAAATCCCGGTCAAGGACCAAACTCCGGCAGTTCTGCATGGATCATTTTCTGTCTTTCAAACGCATCCGGGAATGGCTGGATATCCACAGCCAGATACGGCGCCAGCTGAAAGAACACGGGTTTTCCGATTTCTCGTCCTTTACTTTTCTGCCCGGCACAAATCATTTGAAATCAACGGCCAAAGACATCGGCGGCCCACTTTACATAGCCCTGCACAAATCCCTTTTGGCCGGGTATCTGTCCCACATTGCCCATAAAAAGGAAAAAAACATTTATGCGGCGGCCAAAGGCCAGCAGGCCATGATTTTTCCGGGATCCGGGTTGTTTGACAAAGCCGGTCCCTGGATTGTGGCGGCCGAGTATGTCAAAACCAGCCAGCTGTTTGCCAGAGGGGTGGCCAATATCGATCCGGCCTGGCTGGAGGAAATCGGCAAAAATCTGTGCACCCGCACCTATTTTGATCCCCGGTGGGAAAAAAAACAGGGCCGGGTCATGGCCACGGAACAGGTCTCGTTGTTCGGTCTGATCATTGTGGCGGGCCGGGCCGTGCCTTATGGAAAAATCAATCCCCAGGAGGCCGGGGATATTTTTATCCGAAAGGCCCTGGTGGACGGTGAGATTCACCAGCCCTTTTCCTTCATGGTCCACAACCAAAACCTGATCGAAGAACTGGAAGAAGCGGAGCACAAAACAAGGCAGCGGGATATTCTGGCAAGCACCGAAGACATGGTCCAGTTTTACCATGCCCGGCTGCCCCGGCCGTTTTATCACATCAAAACCTTTGCCAAATTTCTCAAAGACCAGAAAGACGATACGTTTCTGCGCATGACCCGGCAGGACCTGGAAAAAAACAAAGCGGACCAGGATCATCTGGCATTGTTCCCGGATATGCTGAACACAGCCCAGGGAAACTTTGCCCTGTCCTACCGGTTTGATCCCGGAAACGACACGGATGGGGTCACGGTCAAGGTGCCGGCGGACATGGCGGCCCAGGTCCCTAAGACGGCTATGGAAAAACTGGTGCCCGGACTGTTTGAAGAAAAAATCGCCGGACTGATCAAGGGGCTGCCCAAATCCTTTCGGGTCCGGCTGATGCCCGTCCAGGCCACGGCGGCCCGGATCGCAAAAAATCTGCCCAAAGACGACACCCCGTTGTTCTCCCAGTTGTCTGCTTTTATCCGGAAACACTATGGATTGATAATTCCTGCCACGGCCTGGTCGGAAGACCACCTGGCGGATCACTTGAAAATGCGGATTTCCATCCGGGATCACAAAGACCGGGAAATCACCTCGTTAAGGGATCCATCCATTTTAAACCGGTTTCCGCATGCGGCGCCCCAGCCCGGCACATCCGCCCTGGACCGGGCCAGGCAGACATTTGAAAAAACAGAGATCACCGACTGGACGTTTTCCGATTTACCGGAAGATCTTTGCATTGACGAGCCGGACGGATTCACCCGAAAGGTGTACCCGGGACTGAAAATCGAAGACGACACGTTAAATCTGCGGCTGTTTCTCTCCCGGCAGGAAGCAGAAACCACCCATGTCCAGGGAATCCGAAGGCTGTATGAGCACGGGTTTCCCGATCTGTTCAAGGCCGTTAAAAAAGAGATCCGATCCACAGGGGACCTCAAACGGATCGCCATGTATTTTGGCGGACCGGCCGCATTTCAAAATGCGGTTTATATTTGTATCACCCGGCATCTGTTTGAAAAAAATCTGCGGACCCGGGCGGCGTTTGAATCCTATATCCAGAAACTGCGGCCCACCCTTTTTCAGCAGACCCAGGATCTGATCAACGATATTCAGGCCGTGGGCCGGGCATATGCCGAATGTTTTTCTTTGATCCAGGCCCTGTCTTTAAAACATCAGGCCCGGCCCCAGGCCAGCCGGATTCTTGCTGACCTGTTTGAAGGGCTTAAAAACCTGGTGCCGCCCCATTTTCTTTCTTTATATTCCGTTCAGCGGATCCAGCATCTGCCCCGGTATGTGGACTGTCTTAGAATCCGGGCCCAGAGAGGGGCGGACAATCCGGCCAAGGAATCTGAAAAAGCCAAAAAAATCAGCCGGTTTGAACATCATCTGGCCATTCAGGTGGCCGGGCTGTCTGAAACAACTTCCCCGGAAAAAGCCGAAAAAGTCGAGGATTTTTTCTGGCTTCTGGAAGAATACAAAATATCGGTTTTTGCCCAGGAGTTGAAAACCGCGGTCAAGGTATCTGCCAAACGCCTGGAAAAAGAACTGCACACCCTGTCCACCCTGATCTGATATCCCGATGGCCTGAAAAACCCCACCCAATGATGAAACTATCCACCGTCAGGTATTTGCTTAACACTTAGCACTTAACACTTAAAACTTCCCCTGCCTGCCGGGGTTTTCAGCCGCTTGCGCACCTGTTTTTCCAGATGCTGAATAATCCGGGTCAATGCCCGGGTTTCCCGGATGGGACCGGAATCATTCCACCCGGCGGCCAGGGCCTGGAGTTTTTTTTGACGAAACTGATCCACGGAATCCACCAAAGTCATCCATGCCAGCAGTTTCTGAATCACATGGCGCTCTTCCGGGCTCAGATCCGCCGTATCAATGGGTTGGCCTGTGTCTGTTCGGATAATCATCTGTTTTGTTTTCCCTTATGGATTTAACCCGTGGTCCGGATTTTCCCTGAAACTTCTTGAAACCTGCTGCATAATGCATTAATTTGCTCTAAGTTATCAATCAAAAACCCAAGTTTCAATAAAGGATTGTTTGCGTGTTCACTGAAACCGTTACATTTCCGGCGGCATTTATCGCCGGCCTGCTCTCATTTTTATCCCCGTGTATTCTGCCGCTGATCCCTGCGTATTTTTCATTCATTACGGGGCTGTCTTTGGATGAACTCACCCAGGGCAGACAGGAAACCCGGAAAAAAGTGATCCTGTCCACCCTGGCCTATGTGGCCGGGTTTTCCCTGGTGTTCATCCTGATGGGGGCATCGGCTTCGTTTCTGGGAGCTGCGTTCACCCGATACGCTTACATCGTTCAGTACGTGGGCGGGGCCATCATCCTGATTTTCGGGCTGCACCTGCTGGGGGTCATCAACATCAAGGCCCTGGCGTTTGAAAAGCGGATCCACATGAAGCAGAAACCGGTCCACCTGGCCGGCACCTTTGTCATCGGCATGGCGTTCGGGGCCGGATGGAGTCCGTGCATCGGGCCGCTTTTAGGAAGCATCCTGATCGTGGCAGGCAACCAGGACACCGTGGCCAAGGGAATCTGGCTTCTGGCCGTGTATTCCGCGGGTCTGGCCCTGCCGTTTATTCTCATGTCCTTTTTCATCACCTCCCTGGTGGAAACCATGAAAAAAGCCACCCGGTTCATTCCCATCATCAACAAAGTCGCGGGCGGACTGTTGGTTGTCATGGGTCTGCTGCTGATTTTTGATAAATTTCATTTACTGACCCTGGTCTGATTCGGCAACACCCATGACACACCCCCGTTTCCGCTTTTACACGCTGATTTTTGTCACCACTTTGGCCAAACTGCTGATGAACACGGCCCGGAGGATGGTGTATCCCTTTGCCCCGGCCTTTGCCAGGGGACTGGGCGTGGACCTGGCCGCCATCACCTCGGTCATTGCCCTGAATCAGGCCACGGCCGTGCTGGGACCGGTGGGGGCCTCTTTTGCCGACCATTACGGCAACCGCCGCATTATTTTGTTTTCTCTGGTCATGCTGTGTATCGGGTGTGTGGCCGCCGGCCTGATCCCTATGTACGGCACTCTGGTGCTGGCCCTGTTTCTCGCAGGACTGGCCAAAAGCATTTTTGATCCCAGTTTCCAGGCATTCATCGGCACCCATGTGCCGTTTGAACAGCGGGGGAAATTCATCGGCATGACGGAGCTGGCCTGGGCCGGGGCCACTTTGGTGGGGATTCCTCTGGCCGGCATGACCATCCAGGCGTTTTCCTTTCAGACCCCGTTTTTGGTCATCGGCATCCTGGCCGCCGCCTGTTTTGCCTTGATTTTCCGGCTCATGCCCGAAGACCGGCCGCCGGCCGGAACTGCCGGCAAAAAACCCGGGCAGCTGCTGGTGAACTGGCGGCAGATCATGAAAAACCGGCAGGTTTTAGGCATGCTGAGTTTTGCTTTTTTCATGGCCCTGGGATCAGATATTTTGTTTGTGGTCTACGGGGCCTGGCTGGAACAGTCCTATGGCCTGTCTCTGGCTGCCATCGGTATGGGAACGATCCTCATCGGCATGGCCGAGGTGGCCGGAGAAGGGATCACCGCGTTTTTTTCCGACCGGATCGGGCTGCTGAGGACCGTGTTCATCGGCATGATCCTGACGACCGGGGCCTATTTTCTGCTGCCCGTTCTGGACCGGGGGGTTCCTTATGTGCTGGGGGGATTGTTTCTGGTATTTTTATGCTTTGAATTCACCATTGTCACGGCCATGAGCCTGGCCACGGAACTGGTGCCGGAACTGCGGGCATCCACCTTGTCGGCATTTTACGCCGTGGGCGGCATGGGCCGGGTGGTCGGGGCGTTTTGCGGGGGCCTGATCTGGTCCAAAACCGGCATTTTTCACATCAGCGTGATTGCCGGTGTGTGCACACTGGCGGCCCTGGCCTGTATGACGGCCGGGTTTATCCGTTTTTCCCGGTCTTAGGCCAGTGCGGCTTCAAACCGGCGAAACAAAGATTCCGTGATACCGGCCACCCCCAAGGGACGTTCACCGGCATCGTGGCAGTCTGACCCCCCCGTGATCACCAGGTCATAACGCGTTGCCCAGCCCAGCAATATCTCTTGACATGCTTTTGTGTGTCCCGGGTAAAATACCTCGATGCCTTGAAGGCCGGCATCCAGAAATTCCGGCAACAGGGTTTCCACAATCTCGATGGGCGGCAGCACTTCCTTGTAATGGCCGTTGCCCGGATAGGAGCCGGCAGCCGGGTGGGCCAGGACCGCCAGCAAAGGATGCTGTGTCATGAACCGGGCCACATCTGCCAGTTCAATGCCTGACGGCAGATAGGCCGGGCTGGCATTGCCGATGATCCGGTTGATGGTTTCTTTTTCAGTGATGCCCAGTTTTTCGGACAAAGCCAGGGCAAAATGACGGCGGCTGGCATTGGCGCTGTAATCGGCAATGTCCTGAAAAACCAGTTCCCTGGCCAGTAACGGGGTCTTTCCCTGGGGTCCGAATTCTTCATTGATCCGAACGATCCGTGCCCGGACCAGCCCTTGGCCCCGGCCTTTGGACATCAGGGTTTCAAACTCAGTCACAAACTTTATGTCTGACAGTCGCTTTTGAGAAAAATAACACAGCAGATGAAGCGTGCCTGTAAAGAAAGGCCGACGAAACCGAACGGAAACCTCCACCCCGGGAATCACCTGAATTCCGGCCTGTTCTCCTGCTGCCAGCCCCGGCTCAATTCCCTTGAGGGTATCATGATCCGTGATGGCAATTGCTTTGAGTCCCAGCGCTTTGGCCCGGGCCACCAGCTGTCCGGGGGTAAAATCACCATCCGAGGCCTGGGTGTGGTTATGCAGGTCGGCAAATATCAAGTGCGTCATGTGTTTTTCTCCTGATGCTTGAATAACTGTTTTCAGGATGATCCCCGGGGCCGGTCAAGGATTGTCACTGGTTTAAACGCTTGCAGCAGAGCATTTTTTTAAAAAAATTTCAAGATATCGTTTGATTTTTAACAGGTAAATGATAGAAGAAAAAATCAAAATTGGAAAAATTTCCAGTAAAAAAGGATGTATAATCAAAACAACCCTTCTCATATACGGATAAAAAACATGGACATTCTGAATGAACTGGGCAAAATCGGATCAGCAAAACAGGCTTTGGCAGTTTTTGAAAAGCAAATGGATACGGCGCAGTTGGGTCGCATTTCAAGCATCTCACATCCGGAAATTCTGAAACGGATTGCCAATGCCGTGGTGATCTGCAACCCGGAAAAAATTTTCATCAACACCGGGTCTGAAGCGGACCGCCAGTTCATCCGGGATCTGGCCCTGGAAACCGGAGAAGAACGGTCCCTGGCCATGGAAAACCATACCATTCATTTTGACCTGCCCGGAGAACAGGGCCGGATTGTGGACCGCACCTTTTACATCGCCAATCCGGAAGATCTGATCTCGTCCCTTGCCAACCGCATGAACCGGGAAACCGCCCTGGAAGATATCCGCGCCAACATGACCGATATCATGAAAGGGAAAACCATGGTGGTGGGATTTTACATGCGGGGGCCCGTGGGGGCACGGGTTTCCAACCCGGCCCTGGAAATCACCAGTTCCGCGTATGTCAGTCACAGTGCCGATATTCTGTACCGGAATGCATTTGCAGATTTTGACAAAGAAGTGGCGGCCCGGGGCCATTTTTTCACCAACGTCCATTCCGAGGGGCTGAACCGGACAAAAGACCTGCCCGATGCCCGGGTGTTCATGGATTTGCAGTACCAGACCACCTACAGTTTCAAATGCACCTATGCCGGCAACACATTGCTGCTCAAAAAAGGGAACCACCGGTTTGCCGTGGACAAGGCCGTCCATAAAAACCGGGGGGAAGAGCTGTCCGAACACATGTTCATCACCGGGATCCGGGGGCCGGAAAACCGGGTGACCTGGTTTGCCGGGGCCGCGCCGTCGGGATGCGGCAAAACTACCACGGCCATGGCCGGGGACCTGTTTGTGGGAGACGACCTGGCCCAGATGTGGATCGCAGACGACGGCAGCATCCGATGCGTCAACCCGGAGGCCGGTATCTTCGGGATTGTGGAGGATGTCAACCAGGAAGGGGACCCCTTGCTCATGAAAGTGCTCAGGCAGCCCGGGTACGAGGTAATCTGGTCCAATGTGCTCATCGATGAAAACAATATCCCCCACTGGGTGGGCAACCTTGAACCCTCGCCGGAAAAAGGGATCAATTTCCAGGGGGAATGGCATTTTGGCAAAACCGATGACACCGGCAAACCCATTCCCATGTCCCATCCCAATTCCCGGTGCACCCTGCGGTCCACCAACCTGGAAAACTATTGTCCGGACGCGGAAAACCCGGACGGGGTACTGACCCGGATATTCACTTACAGCGGCCGGGATGCGGACACCATGCCCCCGGTCTGGGTGGCACGAGATTCCGACCAGGGCGTGGTGATCGGTGCCTGCATCGTATCGGCGGCCACGGCCACTGAAGTGGGGGCTTCCGGGGTCAAGCGGGCCCCCTGGGCCAATGCCCCGTTCATTCCCGGGGCTTTAGGGGATTACATGGATGCCCAGTTCCGGTTTTTCGGGAACACCAAAATTCAGGAACAATTTCAGCCCGTCATGGCCGGCCTGAATTATTTTCTCACGGACAAAGCCCGGGGCGGCAGTACCAGCAAACTGCTGGGAGAAAAAAAAGATGTCAAAGTCTGGCTGGCATGGCTGGAACGCTACGCCCACAAGGAAGCGGGACATATTCAGACCCCCATCGGCAATCTGCCCCTGTACCGGGATCTGGCGCCGCTGTTTGATAAGATCATTGACAAACCCTATCCGAAAGATCTGTATGACCGGCAGTTTTCCCTGTATGTGGATCATATCATTGCACGCATCGAACTGCAGGAAGCTGCCTATGCCAAAGAAAAAAACATCCCCGGCCGGCTGTTTGAGATTCTGGCGCATCAGAAAGAAGCGCTGCAGGCATTGAAGCAGACAAAAGGCCCCGTGATTTTACCCGGGGATATGGAAAGCTGAAATTGGGTTATTTACCCATTTTATTGGATTTTATTGCTTGATTTTATGAACTTTTTTGGATAAAAATGTTGATTTCACAATTGAATATCAAACATTATCAACGACTGTTGCAGCCGGATGCTGCTGACAATATGTTTTTTTGACAACAGGAGGAACCAATGGCAAAAATTGTCCATCGTGAGGAAATGGCCCAGGGCACCATCATTTTAAATGAGATTGAGGCCCTGCGCATATCCCGCAAAGCAAAACCCGGCCAGTTCGTAATTCTTCAGGCCGATGAGACCGGGGAACGTATTCCGCTGACCATGGCGGATACCAACCCGGACAAAGGAACCATCACCATTATCTACATGGTGGTGGGCAAGTCCACGGCCCGGTTCAAACAACTGCAGGTCGGAGACGAATATTTCGCCCTGATCGGTCCGTTAGGGGCACCCACTCATATTGAAAATTTCGGCAAAGTGGTGTGTGTGGGCGGGGGCACAGGAATTGCCGTGCTTCACCCCATTACCCGGGCACTGAAACAGGCCGGCAATGAAGTCACCACCATTTTAGGCGCCAGAACCTATGACCTGCTGATCATGGAAGAAAAAATGCGGGCCGTGTCCGATCATTTTCACATCTGCACGGATGACGGATCCCACGGGCACCACGGATTTGTCACGGATGTACTCAAAGATGTTCTGGAAAAAGATGACATCAACCTGGCCGTGGCCATCGGACCCATTCCCATGATGAAGTTCTGCAGCCTGATCACCAAGGAAAAAAATGTCAAAACCTTTGTGAGTCTGAACCCCATCATGGTGGACGGCACGGGCATGTGCGGGTGCTGCCGCGTTTCCGTGGGCGGAGCCACCAAATTCGCCTGTGTGGACGGACCGGAATTTGACGGACATAAAGTGGATTTTGATGAGCTGGCCAAACGTTTGGCATCCTATCTGGACGAAGAAAAAGCCAGCATGAAAACCTTTGAAAACAGCAACGCATGAACAAACAACCGCCCTGGTTGTACGGAGGAATAAATGGCAGAAAAAAAAGTGAAAATTGACCGGGCCAAAATGCCGGAACAGGACCCGGATGTCAGACGGAGAAATTTTGAGGAAGTCCCCATGGGACTGTCCGAAGAGATGGCCATGACCGAGGCCAAACGGTGCCTGCAATGTAAAAAACCGGCCTGTATGGAAGGGTGTCCGGTTTCCGTGCTCATCCCGGATTTTATCAAGTGCATCGCCGAAGGTGATTTTTCCGGTGCCGCCAACAAGCTGTGGGAAAGAAATGCATTACCGGCCGTGTGCGGCCGGGTCTGCCCCCAGGAAGAACAGTGCGAAGGCAAATGTATTGTGGGCAAAAAAGACAAGCCCGTGGCCATCGGATATCTGGAACGGTTTGCCGCAGACTATGAGCGGAAAAACGGTTCCGGCGGGATTCCGGCCGTGGCCGAAAAAACCGGGAAAAAAGTGGCGGTCATCGGATCGGGCCCGTCCGGACTCACCGTGGCAGGCGATCTGCTGCTCAAAGGGCATGATGTCACCATTTTTGAGGCATTTCACAAACCCGGCGGGGTCCTGGTATACGGGATTCCTGAATTCCGTCTGCCCAAGGAAATCGTGGCATCGGAAGTGGCCACCCTGGAAAAAATGGGTGCCAACATCGAGTGTAATTCCGTGGTGGGCGCATCCGTGACCATTGACGAACTGTTCGAGGAAGGATATGACGCGGCCTATATCGGTGTGGGGGCCGGCCTGCCCCGGTTCATGAACCTGCCCGGTGAAAACCTCATCGGCATCTATTCCGCCAATGAATACCTGACCCGCACCAACCTGATGAAAGGGTATCTGTTCCCCAAATACGACACCCCCATTGCCAAGGGCAAAAACGTGGTGGTGCTGGGTGCGGGCAACGTGGCCATGGACTCGGCCCGAACGGCCATGCGCCTGGGCGCGGATTCCGTGAAGGTGGTGTACCGGCGGTCCAGAGAAGAGATGCCGGCCAGGGAAGAAGAACTCCACCATGCCCAGCAGGAACAGATCGAGTTTGTGCTGCTCACCAACCCAACGCAATTCTTTGGAGATGAGAACGGCCGGCTCACGGGTATGGAATGCCTGAAAATGGAACTGGGGGAACCGGACGCCTCGGGCAGAAGGCGGCCCGTGCCCATCGAAGGGTCTGAGTTCAGAATTGACTGCGACCTGGTGGTGGTGTCTGTGGGTTCCAACGCCAACCCGCTGTTGACCAATGCCACCCCGGACATGGCGTTAAACCGCTGGGGCAATATTGTGGCGGATCCG
The DNA here is from genome assembly GCF_000350545.1 of Desulfotignum phosphitoxidans DSM 13687. Lineage (GTDB taxonomy): Bacteria > Desulfobacterota > Desulfobacteria > Desulfobacterales > Desulfobacteraceae > Desulfotignum > Desulfotignum phosphitoxidans. The sequence goes on along the minus strand of NZ_APJX01000003.1, from coordinate 313,245 downwards.
GTCACGGGCAAGACCACCAAAAAAGGGGTCTGGGCCGGCGGCGACATCGTCACAGGCGCCGCCACAGTCATCCTGGCCATGGGGGCCGGCAGGGCCGCGGCCAACTCCATGCATGACTATCTGACCATCGGCTGGTAAACACCCATCCAGCAAAAGGGGGGAACAGCTGTCCGCCTGTATCATAAAAAAAAGCCGCTGAAAACCGGGGCATTACCGGTTCCAGCGGCTTTTTTTAATCCATCGAAACAAATGGTTTCATTGACGCACACAGGTTGTGCCGCCGGTCTCACTCCGGTTGAATAAACACCTTGTGATCCACCAGAGACAGGGAATGAATCCGGCCTTTGATGAATTTCTGATCCCCGAAAATGGACACCAGCCGGATCCCGTTTTCATCGGGCTCCACCTTGTCCACGGCTTCCATGATCAATGTTTCCTTATCTGCTTGTTTCAGATATGCACTTGCTTCACACATGTCTGGTTCTCCTTATTGGGTTTCAATGAAAGACAGATGGGATGCCATGAGCTCATCCACCAGCATGGGCAGCGGCAGTCCGGCCACCCCCACAATGTCGATATTTTCCTGGCTCAAGGGCAGCAGCACCTTTCGGGCGTCTGACAGGCTGATGGCTTCAGCCATAGGGCCGGTCACCTCCCCCATCATGGCATGGGGTATGATAATGCCCACGGGCCCGATGATCACATCCGCCTTTTTCACGGTCTGGATGATGGCATTGGTCCCGGACGCCCCTTTATTGGCCCGGGATTTGAGCATCTGGGCCGTGGCAATGGCATTGGTGCCCAAAGCAATGATCTCCACATCCTCGCCGAACCGGTCTTTGAGTTTTTTGATCACCACGGCACCGATGCCCCCGCCCTGACCGTCCACCACACAGATGGTCTGTTTTTTTCTGGTTTCCATGAATTGTTTGTCTTTATTTTCGGTTGTCAATGCATCCACACAGTTACTCTTTGGTAAACATATGGCTGATCCCGTGCCAGATTGCTTGTTCCACCGCGTCTTCAGACGCGTTCCCGTCCACCACCTTCACGGTTTCCTGGTCTTTGAGCCGTTCAAATGCGGCAAAATAATTATCCCGCACCCGGGTCAGAATGTCAATTTTTTCAAACAGATCCAGATGGGTCCGGCCGGCCCGGATCCGCTCCAGGCAGGTATTGGGTGCCACATCGATGAACAGCGTCAGATCCGGTTTCAGAATCTGTGCATTCACGGCGTTTAACGTCATCACCCATTCCAGATCCATGTCCATGGCATGATACGCATACGAGGAAAAATAATACCGGTCGCACAGCACGGTCCGCCCTTTTTCCATCAACGCTTTCACCCCCGTGTCCGGGGCCACCAGGTGATCGGTCCGGTCCGCGGCGAACAAAGCGGCCAAAGTCCGGGGATCCATGCTGACCCGGCCCTCCAGAATCTGACGGATCAGGGTCCCCACCGGACCGTCCGTGGGTTCACACGTGGTATCCGCACCAATCCCCATATGGGTGAGCCGCTGCTGCACCCGCGCCATCTGGGTGGTCTTGCCGGACCCGTCCAGCCCTTCGAACACCACAAATCTGCCGGTTTTCATGTGCCTTTCAGTCCTTGTGATTTGCAAAATTATGGCCAAAGGCAATTATATATCAGTATCCGGATGCAGTGGCAAGGCCGGAAGGGACCCCGTCCACCTGAAAATCACTTGGCAGCCTTGTTGATATTTCAAACCAGCTGGATTTTTCTTGTCTGGAATCCGTGGCTCTGATAAAAATACAAGTTATTGTAAGCGTATCAAGGAGGATTTCCTTTACAATGGAAAAAATATTTCACCGTATCCGCCGGCATATCAGCTCCCCTGAAACAGCGGCCGCAACAAAACCGGCTGCTGGTCCGGCCCGTCTACCCACCCTCTGGCTGCTGGGCAAAACCGGGGCAGGGAAATCCTCGTTGATTCAAGCGGTAACAGGGCGTTCAGATATTGAAATCGGCAATGGCTTCAGCCCCTGCACCCAAAACTCCCGGCGCTATGATTTTCCATCAGAAAAGCCGCTGCTGCGTTTTCTTGATACGCGGGGTCTTGCCGAGGCCGACTACAATCCCGACCCAGACATTGCCGCCTGTGCGCAAACGACCCATGCCGCCATCGTCGTGATGAAGGCAGAAGAACCCGAGCAAAGCGCAGTGATCCGGGCCCTTGAACAGATTCGCAGATCCGGTGCCGTCAAACATCTGTTGCTGGTCCACACGGGCATCCTGCTGCTTGATGATGAACTTGAACGCCGCCAGGCCATCAATCACAATCAAAACCAGGTGGAATCCGTCTGGAAACAACCGGTTGAATCCGTGGCCGTGGATTTCGAAGGAGCGGGCAACGGCATCGTCGGGGTGGAAGACCTGCGCGCGGCCCTTGCTGATTTTTTACCCATCATTGCCCTGCTGGGCACCCAAAAAGAACATGCCGGTGCCGAAGAGCGCCGCTTTGTTCCCCTTCGTAACGATATCCTCTGGTACGCGGCGGCTTCCGGCGGCACAGACGTCCTCCCCGTGATCGGATTGGGCACAGTCCCGATGATTCAGGCAAAAATGCTGCATCATCTGGCCGGGCAATACGGGATCGCGTGGAATAAAAAAGCCCTGGCCGACTTTGCCGCGGCCCTGGGCGCGGGATTCAGCGTGCGGTATCTGTCCAGGCTGGGCATCCGTCAGCTCACCAAACTGATACCGGTTTACGGGCAGACCGTCGGCAGTGCCGCAGCCGTTGTCGTCAGCTTTTGTTCGACCTATGCCATCGGCCGGGCCGCCTGCAAGTATCTGTATCACAAAAGCAAGGGGGAACCCGTCTCCGAGCAGGAACTGAAACGCCTGTATCACCAGGCATTCAACGAAGTCCGAAAGGTAAAGACCCGTGAAACACCTGTTGACCCGCATTAAAACAGCTGGGCGACTGTCATCGGCAGCCATGCCGCTACTGGCCGTGGCCCTGGTTTTGCCCGTGCTGATTCTGGGTATATTCGGACTGATCGCTTTGATCGACTATGGCTATATGCTGTATTTTGTTGCGCTGCTGGCCTTTTGCACGCTCCTGGTCACGGCATTGAGCTGGACACTGCGGCGATCCTCTTCCGGCAAATTGCCCCTGCCGGAAGAGGGGCTGGTAACCGCTTCCGCCGATTGGGGGGATTTTGATCACCAGGTCTGGGACCGACTGAACCAAGAAATCACCCAACAGCTGGCGGAAAACGCCCAGTGGGGGCATCTGCAGACCCATGCCCTGGCGCTGATCAAGACAGTGGCTGAAAACTACCACGACAAAGGGGATCGCAAAGAACTTGCCTTTTCCATTCCGGAACTGTTGATGATGGTAGAGGAAATCAGCCGCCGCTATCGGCTGCTGCTCAAAACTCATGTTCCCTTCATTGAAAATACACGTCTATCATTGCTGGTACAGGGGTATGATAACAAAGAAAAGCTGATGTCCGGCTATAGAGCGGCTAAATGGGCGTGGAACAGTTACCGGATTGTCCGGCTGGCCAGTCCGCTGACAGCGGTACTGGCTGAATTCCGCAGTCAGGTGGTCGGCAAAATGATGACGCGGGTCAGTGCCGAGTTTCAGCTCAAGTTGAAACAGGCCCTGCTGCAGGAAGCGGTTTCCGTGGCCATCGATCTCTACAGCGGACGTTTCCGGGTCCAGGCGCATCATCCGGCGGCACAAGAACAGGACAGCAGGAATATGGCACCGCCCTTAGCGCCATTACGAATCTGCTTTGTCGGGCAGACGGGTTCAGGCAAATCCTCCATTATCAATGCCCTTGTCGATGCCATGGTCGCTGAAGTGAACCCGCTTCCCTCCACCAGCGCCACCACCGTACATCAATGCCGGATTGACGGAATGGACATGGTTCATCTGGTTGATCTGCCGGGTCTGGACGGCAAGGAAAAGACCACAAAGCATCTGCTCAAGGAAGCCACCCGCTCTGATATGATCATCTGGGTGCTTAAAGCCAATCAGCCCGCCCGGTCCCTGGACAGCGACTTTAAACAGCATTTTGATGCCTTTTATCTGGCAACAGCCCGCCGTTCCCAAAAACGCCCGGTCATCATCGGTGTGCTGAACCAGGTGGACCGCCTGCCCCCTGTGCAGGAGTGGCATCCGCCTTATGACCTGGAAAATCCAAAAACCCCCAAGGCAAAAACCATTAAAGCGGCCCTGACGTACAATCGCGACCTGCTCGGCTTGGACGAACTGATACCTCTGGCTGTCGCTGAAAACCAACCACCCTATCATCTTGATGAACTCAAAAAGCGGATCGACACATCCTGTCAGCAGGGGCTGCAGACCCAACTGAACCGCCGCCGGATCCAAACGAACGGTATGGGTAAGATCCGTGACCAGGCCGGGCGGCTCTATCAATCAGGCAGGTCACTGTTCGCCATCATCGCGGCAGACAATGGCAAACAAGGAAAAATATGAAAAAGTGTGTGCGCTTCATAATGGGAATCCTGTTCCTGGTCCTGGTCCTGCCGGAGGTCTCCCGGGGAGAAGATTTTCACCAGTGGCTGGAGGATTTTTATCCTCAGGTGGCCAGTCAAGGGATCAGCCGGGCCACCTGGGAGACCGCTTTTCACGGCATTGAGCAACCCGATGCCAGGGTGCTGGAAAAGGCCCGCTTTCAGCCAGAATTTACGGTAGAAATCTGGGATTACCTCGATTCCCGGATCACCCCGTTGAGTGTCGAGCAAGGCTTGAAGATGGCGCAGGATTACGCCCGGACCCTTGCGGCCGTAGAGAACCGTTTCGGGGTTGAGGCCAAGATTTTGCTCGCCATCTGGTCGATGGAGTCCGCTTATGGGGCCGTTTTCGATAAACCCGAACGGCTGCATTACGTCCCCCAGGCCCTTGCCACGCTGGCCTATGCCGATCCAAAACGGAAAAATTTTGCTGAAAAACAACTGGTTGCCGTGTTGCAGATTCTCCAGGCCGGGGATGTCGGACCCCAGCACCTGACCGGTTCCTGGGCCGGCGCCATGGGCCACACCCAATTCATTCCCACCAGTTACCTGGCCTATGCCGTAGATATGGACGGCAACGGCCGTCGCGATATCTGGAACTCCGTGCCCGATGCTTTGGCCACGGCCGCCAACCTGCTTCACCGCAATGGCTGGCTAAGCGGCAAAACCTGGGGGTACGAGGTGGTCCTCCCGGCCGGTGGAGCGCGTTGGCTCAACGAAACCAGAATTCTCGCCGACTGGCAAAAGGCGGGGTTTTCCCGAACCCGTGGAAGAACCTTCCCCCGCCCGGATGATCGGGCCGTGCTTAAACTTCCGGCAGGCAAAAAAGGACCGGCATTTTTGGTGTTGAAAAATTTTTTTGTCCTCAAGCGCTACAACAACGCCGATGCCTATGCCCTGGCCGTAGGACTGCTCGCCGACCGGCTGGCCGGCAGCAAGGGGCTGGTGCAGCCCTGGCCCCGGCCGCCGGGAAGCTTGAACGGGGAGGAAAAGTTCCTCCTTCAGGCCCTGCTCCAAAAAAAAGGGTATTATTCCGGAGAGATTGACGGTCTGCTTGGCGAAGCGACCAGAGCGGCCATCCGAATCTTTCAAAAAGAGATGGGTATGCCGGCGGACGGCAAGCCTTCGCTGGACATACTTGAGGCCCTTCGCCAATAACCCCTGGCGGATTGCCATGGAACCCGGCAGGCTGAGTGTGAGCTACTGGGAATTCTTTCCGTTTTTCCAAAGTTCATATTCACTGATATCAATATTGTCATTCCAATAAACAGCGTAGCCCCCTGTTTCAACTTTGACATTTTTAAAAAAAGAAGGATTTTTCAACGGCGCAAACATTTCATTATCCCATAGTCTACTGACATCATATATTTTTTTTTCGCCATTTGTGAAAACGATGGTGAGCAGTTTATGATCTGACGCGGCAACATGTAATATTTTTGGTATCTGCATCTTTTGCGTTACTCCAGAGGCGGCAGTTTTTTAAATTCCTGTGTTTTCCAAATGGTTTGTAATTCAGTCTGGTATTTTATTGGTATCATAATTTTTATTCAGCCTCAGAAAAATCATGCAAAGGATCCTTGAAAGGGGGCATTATCGGTACAGTCACAAAGCCTGACCAATCGCATGTCCCCAATTGGCATCCTTTTCAGTACCATTGCAAAACAAACTTATCAGAAATACAAAATTTTGCATTTCTGATACTTTCAAAAACAGATTTTAGAATAGACACTCCCAAATCACCGCCAGTCAAGTGATTTCAGGTTTTTCGAAAAGGTTTATGAAACATGATCCCACTGATATTTTTTCATCCACCCAAGGCATGGGTTATTTTGCCAGCCCGTCAAAAAAATGGCCAAGGCTTACTTCTATCGAAAACTCCCTTATATCAACTGTTTCCAGCCTTATCAGATGGTTGATGAAAACAGGATTGTCAGAAATGCAAAAATTTGCACTTCTGACAATCATCAAATGATACATGGTGGTATCCCGCAAAGATAGAGGGATTCACCGGGAAAAAACAAACCGACCATCCTGACATATTCACCCGCCAATCTTTACCTGAGCCTCCAGCCAATCTCAAAATTTTTCCGAGACATGCACACAGATTGCGTCTTTTCCAGAAGGCGGTACTGATTACCGGCATATGTTCTAAACTTTTTTTCGAGAGGGAATAACCCTGCTGGTAAATTTAGAATACTGTTGGTATCCTTTATAAAAAGGCCATGGAAAATTTCTGGTATTGGATAATTATGGTTGAATTCGGGATGGGCTCATTATATTAGAATAATTCCCAAATATTTGAACCTGTCCCGGAGAATTTCCTTGGTTGTCGAGACCTGGAATGCCATCCACTTCAAATCCTTATAATAGAAATTCAGGATCATCACATACCGGGACTACCCGCATACCTCATGCCGCCAGAGGGATAGTGGCAATGTGGCTGAATTGTTTGATGGCGATCCTTCTTCTTGTCCGATCTGTGCATGTCATTCAAGCAGATTTTTACCTGCGGGATCAGTGCCTTACTCCTCAGTTTCTGTCAAAAAAAACAAGAAAGTGAGGAGGGCAATTGGGTTACGGGTTACGGGTTACCCACGTTAGAATATTGAAGGACGTCTGAGGGGAAATCTACATAAATTATTTAGACAAATCCTTCCAGTCCAAGAGTTACTACTCTTGCATCTTGGACAACTTAACTCCCACCCATCTCTATCTAAAGACGTAAAGGGTTTTGAAAGAAACCCCCATTCATCTGGACTATCATTATCTCTTGATAACACTTTAGTGGAATCTTTGATTATGATTTTTATTAGTGGCCGGGCTAATAATAAAAATCGTTTTACATAATCAATAAACTCTAATAAATCCATTTCAAACAGTTGGCCTGAATCATCACCATCTAAGGCCTCAAAAACTATGTCAGAAACAGTATGACACACTCCTTCTATATTCCGAATATAATTATACGCAAATGAAGACAGGAAAATGTTACAAAACTTGCTATGTTTGTCTTTTGGTGCAGACAATTTTAATAAATAATCTTTTTTTAATTTGAACGAATATTTCTGTAAATTATCAGGTAATTTCACCGTGGTGTGGATTTCTTCTATGGTAGTGTTAAGCTTAGAAATATCATATGTGCTTAAGTAATAAAAAAAGCTTGGACACTCTGACTCTAATTGGTTTATTTGAGAAGATAGTTCTGAATCATTTTTTAACTTGTCTCGAGTTTGAAGAATAATTTCTTTGTTTTCGACAATATAAGTAATAAGCTTATAATATCCCGATATAATATAGACGAGGGATTCAAATACAGTAACTTCATCAAATTTATTGAGTTCACTATCCCAATATTCTTCAACAGATTTTTCTTTTGTTGTTATTGACGTATCGCGATTGTTATTCCATAATCTTCCCATAAGAAATCCACCCGAGGCGAATAGCGCTCGATAAACCCATTCTTTTTTGGTAGCCATGGTTTTTGTTCCTATTGTTAAAGTGTTACTAATTTGGTCACATAGCTCATAGATTCTTTCTTTTGGATTTAACTAATTTTTCAACTTCAGAATAACCCATTTTCTCAGCATTTTTTAAGAGTTTATCCCAACACCTATTCTTAGCTTTTACATCTGCACCAGATCTTTTTTTTACAGCAAGGTTTGCACTCATTACTCTCAAAAAAACCACCATATTTACCGAATCATGAAAGCCCTATCAATGAAACACCTTCATGTCAATTAGAGAAAATACCTAATTGCTATAGGGGAAAACACCTAATCGCGGTGCTAACAAATTGAGATTTTAGGATATTGCAACAAGTTGTAACACCATAAAAACTCAACCATTGTTTCGATATCACGAAGTCTGCCAAAGCACAAGCAATTTGCAATTATGTTGCAACAGACCTGTTCCGATCACGGGGATTCACCAGTGATCAGCAGGGAAAGTGCCTTGAACCGGTCAAAATCATTTGCATTTACCAGCGGCTGTAATTAAACCAGAGATTCAGGCCAACCGTGCTTTTTCGCCATTTTCTGGATGGCAAAATCCTGCCATAAATCGCTGTTTACGCGTTTTGCTACTTGTGGCAAAAAGCGTAAACAGCGACCTGATGATCCGATTCATTCCTTATCGCCCATAGTGATACCTGAAGTGCCCTAATAACACTGGTATCACGGTCGCGGCTGCTGGCGGTCATGGCATTTTTCAGACCTCGGCGTGATGTTTCTTCTGGTTCAAAAATTTCAAAAAAACGATCGCTCCGCTTGTCATCAGCTGAAACAATGCAAAAACCATGATGGAATAATCCTGCTCAATCACGGAATACAATCCCCACACCAACCCGTCCGACATGGACAGCACCCATGTCCCAAAAGACAGGTCCGTCAGGTCTTCTTCCCTGGCTGCCACGCATATCTGAGGAATGTTGGACACCAGAATACTGATGGGCAAGATGATGCCAAGACCCGCCTGTCCCTTGATCAGAAACGCAACACACAGCGCAACAAACCAGACCGGGGCAATCCGGAATTCTTTGATGTTGCGCCCGAATTTCAAGGCAGATATCGTGATCACAAAAAAAACAGCGGCGGATGCGCCCGTGGCCAGGGTCACATAGGGCTGGTTTGTCAAAACCCCGTAGGCGGCCCAGCCGAAACTGACGATGGCACTGGTCAAGGCCGTGTCAACGGAAACCCCTAAGGCCTGTCTTGAGCGCAACAGCCTGACAAGCTGCGGCAGGGCCCGGACCAGTCCGATGACTGTGCCGGCCAGACCCAGAATGACTGTGATATTCATTGTTTGTTGTGGTCTTTCAGGCTATGTTTGGTGTTTTTTAATCGTGCTGTCGAATCAGTGGTGTTCTGATTTCTATCGTTTAAATGGATTAATGCATTTTTTCAGATGCGTCCAACGATAAATAATGATATGTATAATCGAAAAATACGATTAAAATATAGGTGGCAATGGATTTATATAAGCTGAAGACATTCAAAACCGTGGCGGCTTTTTTAAATTTCAACCAGGCGGCCAGGTATTTAAATTGTGCGCAATCCACGGTATCAAACCAGATCAAATCCCTGGAAGATGAAATGGGCGCCTTTTTTTTCAAACGCATGGGGAAAAAAGTGCAGTTGACCACGGCCGGTGAAAAAATGGTCGGATATGCCAATAAACTGCTTTCCATGGAGCAGGAGGCCATTGATGACATCACAGGGAAAAAAACGCCCCAGAAAACGATTTGCGTGAGAGGGCCGGAAGCAATTATTGACTGTTATTTTCCCGACCTCATTAAAAAAACGCTGGCACAGTATCCAGCCGTTCAGTTTGATATCAGCAACTGTCTGGAAAACAATATCGAAAATGAACTTCAGACGGAAGCGATCGATCTGGCTTTTATTTTTTCCGACTACATCAGTTCCCCCCGGCTGATCACGGAAAAAATCTTTACTGAAACCCTGATTATGGCGGCGCTTCCCACCCATCCCCTGGCGGGAAAGCCCACCGTCGATGCAAAAGACCTTCATGCTGAAACACTTTTATTTTTAAAAACAGGGTGCGGATACGGCCTCCCGTTCAGGCAGCTGCTGAACACGCACATGGTAAAACCAGCCTGTATCATAGAAATCACCAGTGTCGAAGCCATCAAAGAATGTGTCAAAAAAGGCATTGGCTTGACGATTCTTCCAAAAAATTCCATACAAAACGAGCTTCAAAACAGGGAACTGGTGCCGTTGAACTGGGCAAAGGATTTGACCACCCCTGTGCTGATGGTCTGGCATAAGAACAAAAAAATCACCGGGGTCCTGGAAAATTTCATGCACCTGGCCATGCAGCTGCGGTCAAAAAGACCTTGAGTTTTTTTCTTGCACCCATCCTGGCAGATGATTATGGTAGCCCCATGAAATATAACGACTTTTATTCACAAACACTTAGGAATCCACATTCATGAACCCTATTTTCGGCCGGATGGATACTGATATCCTGGGATTGATCCTGTATGTGGGGCTGGCCCTGTTTTTTTCATTTCTGTGTTCCGTGGCGGAAGCCGTTCTTTTGAGTGTCACTCCCTCGTATATCGAAGGGTTGAAAAAAAACCATCCCCGGAAAGCCGCGCTTTTGCAGCGACTTAAACAGGACAATGTGGACCGGTCTCTGGCTGCCATTCTGACATTGAATACCATTGCCCATACCGTCGGGGCCATCGGTGCGGGAGCCAAAGCCACGGCCGTGTTCGGCAGCGCCTGGTTCGGGGTGTTTTCCGCCGCCATGACCCTGATGATCCTGTTTCTGTCGGAAATCCTTCCCAAAACCATCGGTGCGGTCTACTGGTCGCGCCTGACCGGCCCCACCGCGATTTTCATCAACACGCTGATTACCATCCTGTACCCCATTGTCTGGCTGTCTGAAAAACTGACCAAATTCATTTCCCGGGGAAAAACCATGCATATTTTTTCCAGGGATGAATTCATTGCCATGGCATCCGTGGGTGAACGCACGGGTCAGATCCACACCAAAGAATCCAGAATCATTCAGAATCTGCTGCGGTTTGAAAGTCTGAAAGCCACGGATATCATGACACCGCGCACCGTGGTATCTGCGTTGCCCGAAGACATGACCATTGATGCATCTTTGAAATACATCATGAAAACTCCGTTTTCACGCCTGCCCTTGTACAAATCACACTTAGACGATGCCACGGGGTTTGTTCTCAAAGATGATATATTGATTTTCATGGCCCAGAAAAGGGGAAATGAAACACTCAAGGCCCTGAAACGGGAAATCATGGCCGTGCCCAGCTCCATCCCTTTGACCGTGCTGTTTGAACGGTTTCTGACTGAGCGTCAGCACATTGCCCTGATTGTCAGTGAACATGGGGGCACAGACGGGCTGGTGACTTTGGAAGACCTGATTGAAACCCTCATGGGAATGGAAATCGTGGATGAAAGTGACAATGTAATCGATATGCGGGCTTTGGCCCGGAAACAGTGGATGGCCCGGGCCAAAGCCATGGGCCTGGAGCCGGAAACAACGGAGACACCCGGAAATGACATATGACGTGATTATTGTGGGCGGCGGACCGGCAGGGTTGTTTGCCGCCGGGTATCTGATGGAACATGCCCGGCTCAAGGTGCTGCTCATTGAAAAAGGCAAAGAGCCTCTCAAACGCAAATGCCCCAACCATCATTTGCAGAAATGCGTCGGATGCGACCCGTGCAATATTTTGTCAGGCATCGGCGGGGCCGGGCTGTATTCCGACGGCAAGCTCAATTTCATTCCCCGGCTGGGAAAAACCGATCTGACCCAGTTCATGCCCTTGTCAGAGGCCCAGGCCCTGATCGATGAAACCGAAGCCGTGTTCACCCGGTTCAACATGGACGGGCCCGTCTATCCCACGGACATGGACGCAGCCCGGCAGATCCGAAAAGAGGCCCGGCGTTTCGGCATCGACCTGATGCTCATCCGGCAGAAACACTTAGGGTCTGACAACCTGCCCGGGTATATCGCTGCCATGGCGGATCATATCCGGGCAAAAGGGCTGGCCGTCAAAGTCAACGAGACCGTCACCGATATTCTGGAACAGGACGGGCAGGTGACCGGCGTGGTCACGGACAAGGCCACGTATGAGGCCCCACATGTGATTCTGGCCCCGGGACGGGTGGGGGCCAACTGGATGGCAACAGTGGCACAAAAACACGGTATTAACCTAAGCCAGCGGGGCATCGAAGTAGGGGTCCGGGTGGAGGTGCACAATGATATCATGGACGATCTGTGTAACATCATCTATGATCCCACTTTTTTTATCCAGACCCATACCTATGACGATCAGACAAGAACGTTTTGCACCAACCAGGGGGGATTCATCTCTTTGGAAAACTACCGGGATTTTGTGTGTGTCAACGGGCATGCCTATTCAGGAAAAAAATCGGAAAACACCAATTTTGCGTTTCTGTCCAAAGTGATATTGACGGAACCCGTGACCGACAACCAGTCCTATGGCGAGTCCATCGGCCGGCTGGCCACCATCATCGGCGGGGGCAAACCTATTTTACAGCGGTTCGGGGACCTGAAACGGGGGCGCCGCTCCACCTGGCACCGCATCCGCAAAGGCTATATCGAACCCACCATGACAAATGTGGTATGTGGCGATATTGCCATGGCCCTGCCGGAAAGAATCCTGTCAAACATCATCGAGGGCCTGGAAATCCTCAACCAGGTGGTGCCGGGGGTTTCCAACGACGAAACCCTGCTGTACGCCCCGGAAATCAAGTTTTTTGCCACCCAGGTGGAAACCAGCAACCATCTGGAAACAAAGATCAACGGGTTGTATGTGGCGGGCGACGGGCCCGGTGTGGCCGGTAATATCGTGTCTGCCGCCGCCACGGGCCTGATTCCGGCCAAACACATTATTGCCCGGCAATAATCAAAAAAAAAATTAGTCCGGATAGTAGATGGCGCAGGCATCTTCTGATTCCCATGCCATGACCCGGGACACCTGTAATTTTTCCGGCAGATTCTCATCCAGCAGGGCCTGGACCTGCCGGGCGATGTAAACGGCAATCCGCTCCGAGGTGGGCTGCATGCCCTCAAACACAGACAGTTCATTGAGATATTTGTGGTCCAGGTCTCCGTCCACCACCTGACGCACTGCTTTTTTGATGTCCCCGAAATCCGCCAGCACCCCGGCATCATTCAGTTTAGGGCCTTTGACACACACTTCCACCTGCCAGTTATGG